>JAIXZF010000166.1 GCA_027489835.1 Hyphomicrobiales bacterium | reverse complement strand
TGACGCGCGGAGCGGTGCTGCCGCCATCATACTGCAGCGCGACCGCCAGCCTGCGGGGCGATGGGCCGTAACCGGTCACGAGCGGCGGTCCAGATACTGCCCGGCGCCGGGCGCCCGGGCCTGCGGCTTTCCGGCAAGGACATCGATGTCGGCCCGCTCGAAGTCGCCCGCCACCAGCGCGGCCTCAAGCTCGGGGGCGAAATCACGGATCAGCCTCGCAGCGCCTTCGCGCTCGGCCCAGACGCTGACGCCGACTGTCCTGCCCTGCAACGTGACGAGCGCATGCACCGGCCCGATGGGCTCCACGTCGAGCGCGAAGCGCACGCGCCAGAGACGCGCGGCCATGGGGGTGGAACCGGGCCGCGGCTCGTCCTCCTCGATCTCGAGCGGCAGCACCAGATTGCGGCCGTCGGCCATCAGGGGCAGTTCCGCGAACCAGCGGTTGAGGGGGCCGGCGGCTGCCTGATCGGGCAAGGAGGCGTATTGGCCGAGCGTCAGCCGGTCGAGCGCCGCCTCGGTGTCGCCCAGCAGCCGCGAGAGCATTGCGGCGGGCTCCTGCCTGATCGGATCGATGCGTGGCTGGGCCTCCGGCTGCGGCGCCGGCAGGCCGTCGCGCATGGGCGCCAGCGGGCGCGCCGCGGTGGCGGGCCGCGGTTCCAACCCTTCAGCCTCGCGCGGGGGCTTGAGGGCGGCCTGCCCGGCCGTGGGCGCATCGGGGCCAAGTGCCGCGCGCAAGGCCGCCCTGAGCGCAATCAGCGCGGCCTTGAGGTCTCCGCTCGCCGCAGGGTCGCCCGCCGCCTGCAGAGCCTCGTGGAACAGGCCGGATCCCGAGACCGCTTGCCGCAACGCATCGGGACCGACATCCCCGCCGGACACCGTCAATCTCATGCCGAGCAACGCGGCGGCCGCGCGCGCGACGCCGTCGGGCACGGGGGCGCGGGCGGCGACGAGCGCGTCGAGATCGGCGAAGAGCGGACCCAGGCCATCCTGACGAGCCAGGGCCGCCCCGACCAGCGGACCCGCCGCCGCGCGAGCCTGATCCGCGGACAGGACAGCGGGCGCGGGCGTCGGCGGCAGGTCTGGCCGGCGGGCCATGGACGGCTGCTCACGGGCGGCCGGGCTGTCGCCGATGGCGAGCAGGCGCGCCCTTGCGGGTTCCCCGCTGGGCGCTTCGTCGATGGCGAGGGTCAGCGCCGCGCCGGGCTGCAGGAGGGCGCGGCGCGCGTCGCCGGAGGCGACCACCAGCGTCAGCATCTGCGCGCCGACCTGGATGCGGGCGGCGGCGGGCTCCGTATTCTGTGGCGGGGCGCTGGCCCAGCCGAGAAAGCGCGCGGCGACGGTGTCGCCGGGCTTCGGCGCGAATTCGGTCGGCCGAAGCGCCGCGAGCAGCGTCTCGAGCATCTGGCTCTGGATGGCGGCGGCGATGTTCATGGCGGCGTCAAGAGGGCGGTGCGACCGCGATGCGCCAGCATGACAGCAAAGATTGAGGAATTGTTTACGCCGCCCCGCGGCCTGGCGCTGCGGTCAGCGGCCGGGCAGCACGATCACCGTCGGCTGGCGCGGCAGGCTGGCGCGCGAGACGACAAGGCTCGGGGCATCGCGGCGCTCCACCGGCCAGCTTGTCGAGGCCCGCGCCAGGAAGCGCTCCAGCGTGGCCTGCCCGAAGAAATGCATCGGGATCATGATCCGCGCCTGAAGCTTCTCCATCACCTCGAACATGCCGTCCATGTCGAGCGTGTAGCCGCCATCGACGGGCACCAGCAGCACGTCGGCACGGCCGATGGCCCGGAGGTGCCCGGGCTCGAGCGTGTGGTGCAGATGCCCCAGATGCACGATGCACAGTTCGCCGACCTCGAAGATGAAGATCGAGTTGCCGTCCTGATCGGTGGCGCCGGAAAAGGAGCGGATGTTGGTCGAGACGTTCCTCACGCGCATGTCCCGCTCGGTGACGTCATGATCCGCCTTGCCGCCCGCCGGGTCCCAGCCGCGCAGCAGATGGACGATGCCGTTCTCCGGATTGCGCGAGTAATGCGTGGAATGGGCCTTGTTCATCGTCGCGATGACGGGGGTGATTTGGGCCCTGACATAATCGTTGTAGTCGGTGGCGGCCGTGACGCCGCGCGCGCTCTCGATCAGGAAGGTCGCATGCCCGATGAAGCTGATGCGCGCCTCGTCGGCCTTGAGCGAGGCCTTGCGGATCGGAGCGCCCATGAAGGCCATGTCGGGCTTGCAGCCGGGATCGGCGGCCCTCGCAGCGCCAGAGCCGAGGATCGCGCACAGCACCAGCAGCGTTGCGGCGCCGATCAGCCGCGGCAGGCCAGCGATCATGGTCTCACCTCGCAACATGTCCTCGGGCGAAGATAGCGGGCCCGCGCGGACCGGCCAGTCACGAAGACGCTGGCTCACGAAGGCGTGTGGACGAGGCGCGAGGATGGATTGACGGACGGGCCGGCTTGCGCACCATCGGAACCATGAGCCACGACAGATTGCCGCCCCTGCCGCGCGAGGCGATGACCGAGGCCGAAGCGGGCGCCGCCGACGCCTTCGAGGCTGCGCGCGGCGTGCCCGTCTTCGGCCCTTTCTGGCCGCTCCTGCGCTCGCCGGAGCTGATGCTTCGGGTGCAGGCCCTTGGCGAGCATTGCCGCTACCGCAACGCGCTCGGGCTGAAGCTGTCGGAGTTCGTCATCCTTCTGGTGGCGCGGCGTCACGACCAGCCGCTCGAATGGGCCATCCACGCGCCGATCGCCGGGAAGGCCGGCGTCGGAGCCGACATCATCCGCGACATCGGCGAGGGGCGCAGGCCAGTCGCGATGGACGCCGACGAGGCGCTGATCTTCGACGCTCTCGCCGAGCTCTGGGCCCATCGGCGCTGGAGTGACGCGACCTATGGCCTGGTGAAGGACCGGTTCGGTGAGCAAGGCCTGATCGATCTGGTCGCGACGGCCGGATACTACGCGCTTCTGGCCGATGTGATGAACGTTGCGCGGACGGCCGCCCCTCCGGGGCCGGTCCTGCCCGTCCTGAACGGCTGATCGAAATTTAGGCATGAGCGGGCCGGCCCGCCACTGGCCGAACCGGGCCGGTGATCCATCTCTCCGCGTGCATGCGAATCGCGAGGGACTGGCATGGCGCAGCGTTTCAGGACCCTGTTCATTTCTGACGTGCATCTCGGCGCGAGGAGTTCGCAGGCCGGGCTGCTGCTGGACTTCCTCGCCCATCACGACGCCGACACGATCTACCTCGTCGGCGACATCATCGACGGCTGGCGGCTCAAGCAGAGCTGGTTCTGGCCCGAGGCGCACAACGACCTCGTGCAGGCGATGCTGGCGAAGGCGAGCTCGGGCACGCGGGTCGTGTTCATGCCCGGCAATCACGACGAGTTCGCCCGCGACTATCTGGGCCAGCGCGTCGGCGGGATCGAGATCGTCGACCGGGCGCTGCATCAGGGCCATGACGGCAGGCAGTACCTCGTGATCCATGGCGACCAGTTCGACGCAGTGGTCCTGCACGCACGCTGGCTGGCCCGGCTCGGCGACGGCGCCTACCGCACCGCGCAGGCCATCAACGCGCGGGTCAGCGCGGTGCGCCGCGCCATGGGGCTGACCTACTGGTCGTTCTCCGCCTGGGCAAAGTACAAGGTCAAGAAGGCGGTCAACTTCATCAGCTCGTTCGAGCGAACGCTGGCCGACGAGGCGCGGAGAGCCGGGGCGCAGGGCGTCATCTGCGGGCACATCCACCATGCCGCCATCCACGATTTCAACGGCATCGCCTACATGAACTGCGGGGACTGGGTGGAAAGCTGCACGGCGCTCGCCGAGGCGCAGGACGGCTCCTTCCGGATCATCACGTGGAGCGAAGGGGAGCGCAGCCTCGGCCGCACCGCGAACGCCGCGCCGAGGCCCCTCGCCAGCGAGGATCGTCCTGCCCGAGCCCGCGAGCGTGAGGCCGCTTGATGCGGCTGCTTATCGCCACGGACGCCTGGGCTCCCCAAGTCAATGGCGTGGTGCGATGTCTCGAGGCGACTGTCCGGGAACTCGGCCTGCGCGGCGCCCATGTCGACATCGTATCGCCGGACCAGTTCCGCTCGCTGCCCATGCCGTCCTATCCCGAGATCAGGCTGGCTGTCGCGCCGCGCAAGGCCCTGGCGAGGCGCATCGATGCCGGCGCCTATGACGCCGTCCACATCGCCACGGAAGGCCCGATCGGATGGGGCGTTCGCGCCGCCTGCCAGACGCTGGGCATGAAGTTCACGACGAGCTACCACACCCGCTTTCCCGAATACCTCAGGGCGCGCGCGCCGGTGCCGGAGCGCTGGTCCTATGCGCTGCTCAGGCGCTTCCACAATGCGGGCGAGGCGATGATGGTGGCGACGCCGACGATGCTGAGCGAACTCGGCGCGCTGGGCTTCCGCCGGCTCGCGATGTGGTCATTCGGCGTGGACACGGAGCTCTTCACGCCGGACCATCCGCCGGCGCCGGAGCTGCCGAAGGACCTGCCCCGGCCGATCTTCATCACCGTCGCGCGCCTCGCCGTGGAAAAGAACCTCGACGCGTTCCTCGGGCTCGACCTGCCTGGCACCAAGGTCGTGGTCGGTGACGGCCCCGAGCGCGCGGCGCTGACGGAACGCTACCCGAATGCGGTGTTCGTGGGCTTCCGCTCGGGCGCAGCGCTGGCGGCGCTCTACGCCTCGGCCGACGTCTTCGTCTTTCCCAGCCTCACCGACACCTTTGGCCTCGTGCTGCTGGAAGCGGCCGCCTGCGGCCTGCCGATCGCGGCCTATCCCGTGCAGGGCCCGCGCGACGTCATCGGCCAGCACCCCGTCGGCGTGCTGGGCGGCGATCTGCGAAGCGCGGCCCTGTCGGCGCTCGGCATCGCGCGCGAGCAATGCCGCGCCTTCGCGCTCCGGCATTCATGGAGCGCGGCCACCGACCAGTTCCTGCGGGCGCTGGTGAGTGCACGCGCCGGCTCGCCGCTGCCGGCCTGACGGCGGCGCGCCTCGGCGAGGGCGCTTGCCGATGGCGGGCGAAGCAGGCAGATTCGCCCCATGCTGCTTCGGCTCCCGCACGTCCTCCTCGCCCTGCCCTGCCTCGCCGCGCTCACGCTGCCGGCCTTCGCGCAGGCGACGGCCGAGGAAGAGGCAGGCCGGCGGGCACGTGTGCTGGAGACGACGCCGGACTGGGCGGCCAAGGTGCAGTTCGGCAAGCGCACCACGCCGGCCGCCAGCATGGAGGCGCGCGCCATCGGCTCCTACGCCAAGGGCTGCCTTGCCGGCGCCACCGCGCTGCCGGTGGATGGCGACACCTGGCAGGTGATGCGCCTCAACCGCAACCGGATGTGGGGCCACCCGGACCTGATCGCCTATCTCGAGAGCCTCGCGAAGACGGCGCCGCGCGTCGCCAGCTGGCCCGGCATTCTGGTGGGCGACATCTCGCAGGCAAGGGGCGGGCCGATGCTGACGGGCCATGCGTCGCACCAGATCGGCCTGGATGCCGACATCTGGCTGACGCCGATGCCGCGCACGCGGCTCAGCCGCGAGCAGCGCGAGAACATGCCCGCGACCAACATGGTCAGGCCGGACTGGATGGACATCGACCCGGCCGCCTGGACGCCGAACCACACGCGCCTGATCCGCCATGCGGCGCAGGATGGGCGGGTGCACCGCATCTTCGTCAACCCGGCGATCAAGAAGGCGATGTGCCGCGAGGCAGGCACCGACCGCGGCTGGCTCGCCAAGGTCAGGCCGATGTGGGGCCACAACTACCATTTCCACATCCGCATGGCCTGCCCCGATGGCTCGACGAGCTGCCAGGATCAGGACCCGCCGCCCGATGGCGATGGCTGCGGCAAGGAACTGACCGACTGGCTCGCCACGCAGTACAAGGCGATCTTCGCGCCCAAGCCGCCGCCCCGCACCGGCCCGCCGCCGAAGCCCAAGCCGCCCATGTCGGTGGATGCGCTGCCGGCGGAATGCAAGACGGTGCTGGTGGCGCGCTGAGCCCTCTCAGCCGGCGGTCGGCGGCAGCATGAAGCCGTGGCCGAGGACATCGTCCTCCTCGATCAGGAATTCGCCCCGGCCCATCCAGTGCGCTTGGCCGCCGACCTCGATCGTGACGGCCGGATGTGCGCCGAGGCGGGCGGAGCCCAGAACCTTGCCGGTGAACACGCCGCCGGTGATGCTGCGGAAGCGCCGCTCCTCGCCCTGCCGCACCAGCCCCCTGGCATGGTCGAGCGCCATGCGGGCGGTGACGCCCGAGCCGGTGGGCGAGCGGTCGATCTGGCGCTCGGCGAAGATGCACACATTGCCGCTCTCATCGGGCGGCTCGGCCCCGTCCGTGACGATGGCGCCATAGAGGAAGCCGAGGTCGGGCTCGTCCGGATGCACGATCGGCACGTCGGCCCGGATGCGGTCGACCAGTGCGGCCGCGGCGTCCACCAGCGTCTCCAGCGGCGTGGTGTGGTAGTCGAGCCCCAGCGCGCTCGCGGGCAGGATGGCGTAGAACGCGCCGCCATAGGCGACGTCGCAGGTGACAGCGCCGATGCCCGGAACCTCGATGGTCAGGTTGCGCCTGAGCACGAAGGCCGGCACGCTCTCAAAGCTGGCCGACGAGACGTTTCCGCCCTGGACATGCGCGCGGATGCGCACCAGCCCGCACGGCGCCTCGATGGCGAAGCGCGTCTCCGGCTCGGCTGCCGGCACCCGGCCGGTCTCCACCGCCCATTTCGCCAGCGCCACCGTGGCGTGCCCGCACATGGTGGAATAGCCGGCATTATGGGTGAACAGCACCCCGAAGGCCGCTTCTGGATGGGCGGAGGGGACGGGGATAACGCCATACATGCCGGCATGGCCGCGCGGCTCCCACATCATCGCTCGGCGCAGATGATCGGCCTGTTCGAGAGCGGCGCGGCGCTTGTCGAGGATGCCGGCGCCGGGCAGCTCGGGATAGCCCGAGGTCACGATGCGGACGGGCTCGCCAGCCGTGTGCAGATCGTCATAGCCAAGCCGCAGCATGGGCGCCTCCCTCTCTGGCGAGAGGTGGCATGGCGGATGGCGGCTGTAAACGGACGGGCCCGCGCCCCGCCTCAGCGGGCGACGCGCTTCGACTGGCGGGCCAGCACGTATTGCAGCTTGCGCTCGGCGTCGCTGGCGGAGATGCGGTCGAACTGGGCCAGCGGCTCCTGCAGCGCGCTCCAGCCCACAGGGATGCCGAGCTTGATCGACAGCATCGCCTCGACGTTCGAACGGCTGAACTCCGCCGCCTTGAGCACGATCAGCATGGCGTCGGCCCCCTCGGCCTCCAGCGCCGCCTCGACCGAGAGCGGGCTCAGGCTCGAGGCCGCGGCGAGGCCGGCGACGACCTCGTCGATCGAATCCATGCTGTAAAGCGTGACGACGTGGTCCTGGCTCAGGGCCGCGTCCTTCTGCGGGAGCGAGGCGACGACGCCGACCGCGGTCCCCACCGCGGCGGTGATGTCGCCGGCCTTGGCCTCGGGCTCGGCATAGGCCAGCGAATTGATGACGGCGCTGCGGGCGGCCTGCAGGATCTGGGTGACCGCCATGGCAGGGAGCTGCAGCCGCGCGGCGAGCGCCTGCGCCACCACCGGGTTAGCCAGCGCGCTTTCGGTGAGAACGTCGGCGCCGCCGGGCGACAGGCGCGCCGTGTCGTTGCCGATCAAGGCCACCATCACGGATTGCTCGCGGTGCTCGACCAGCACGTCGGTGACGGGCGTCGCGATTCCGGGCCTCCCGGCGACGGCGGCGCGGTGCGCCTCGCCGTGCTTGCGGGCGATGGCGATGAGGTCGCCTTCGCCAAGCACGGGGGAAAGCTGGATGACGGGAGCCGCGACCACGGCATATTCGTCATTGGCCAGTTCGCGCACCGTCTCGCGTGGCGCGCGCTTCATCGGGGCCAGCTTCTCGGAGAGCGCCAGGCGCGCCTGAAGCTCGATGCCGTTGACCAGCACCCGGAAGACATTGTCGTACAACTCGATGTGCCGGTCGCTGAGGCGCGGCTCGAGTTCGACATACTGGTTGGTCAGGGCGACAAGGATCGCGTCGCGGCGCGGCGAGTCCTGGCCCGCCGCCACTGCCTCAAGACCGGACAAGGAAAATCCCTCGCTCATGCGTCACCTGCGTGTTTGGCGACACCATGCGCGCGAGGATTTACGGCCCCGTTCACCAGATCAGGAGGATTTTAACGATCCGCGCGGGGCCGGACCATGTTTCAACGCGGGATGGGCCGGGGCTTGCCGTCATCGTCGACCGCCACGAAGGTGAAGGTCGCGTCGGTGACCTTCTCCATCTCGTTGGTGCGGAAGCGCTGGGCCCAGGCCTCGATCAGGATCTTCATCGAGGTGCGGCCAATGTCGCCGATCGAGGTGTAGACGCACAAGACGTCGCCCACCTTCATGGGACGGATGAAGTTCATCGTGTCGACCTTGACCGTGACCACGCGCCCCTGCGCGCGCTCGACGCCGGCGATGCCGCCCGCCTGGTCCATGCGCGCCATGACCCAGCCGCCGAAGATGTCGCCATTGGCATTGGTGTCCGCCGGCATGGCGCTGATCTTGATGGTCAGCTGGCCGACCGGCTGGGATTGATGGGGCATGGAGGCGGGGCGTTCCGGAAGGCGGCGGGCCTCGAAGGCTAGCCCTGCGCGCGCCGCTTGTCATCCTTGTCGTCTTCGTCGTCATCGACATTCAGGAGATGGACGACGCGGTGCAGGATGGGCGTGAGGATGAAGCCCGTGGCGACGACGATGAAAAGGCCGGAGAAGATCGCGTAGAAGCCCGCGAAGATCTTGCCGGCCGTGGTCTTGAGCTCGGCGACCGGGCCCATGCCCGACAGGATCATCGACGCGTTGAGGAAGGCGTCGACCACGCCCATGCCTTCGGTGAGGGCATAGCCCGCCATGCCGAGGCCCAGGCCGACGCAGGTGAGC
>JAIXZF010000282.1 GCA_027489835.1 Hyphomicrobiales bacterium | reverse complement strand
GCTGCGGGGCAAGGCCATGTGCTGGCGCTGTGGAAGCTCGCCAAGATGCACTCCATCGGCGATGGCGTGCCGCATGACGACCTCAAGGCCTTCGAGTATTTCTCCAAGATCGCGGACGAATACGCCGACGAGACGCCTGGCACGCAGAATGCCAAGGTGGTGTCGTCCGCCTTCGTCCAGCTTGGCGTCTACATGCTCGACGGCATCCGCGGCAGCTACGTGAAGGCGAGCCCGCCGCGTGCGGCCGAGCTCTTCCAGTATGCGGCCAGCTATTATGGCGACGCGGACGCCCAGTATCATCTCAGCCGGCTCTATCTGGACGGCCGCGGCGTCGCGCAGGATTCGCGGCAGGCCGCGCGCTGGCTGAACCTGTCGGCCGAGAAGGGCCATGTCGAATCGCAGGCGCTGCTCGGCCAGCTCATGCTCAGCGGTGCGCCGGGCGTGCCCAGGCAGGCCGCGCGCGGGCTGATGTGGCTGACGCTGGCCCGCGACGGCGCGGACCCCGATCGCCATGGCGACATCATCGAGGCGCATCGCAAGGCGTTCGAAACCGCCAACCAGGACGACCGCGACGCGGCGCTGGTGTTCCTCAAGCGGCAGATGAGCCGGGGGCGCTGAAGGCGGCGCACATCGTCGCCCTTATGGCGCGCTGCGCTCTAGGGGCTGGATTCCGGGTTCGCTGCGCGCCCCGGAAACCCGCAGCGCGGCGGCTCACCAACCCGGGTCTCCTGGGCCATACAGCGAAGCGGAATGGAACCCGGAGCCCAGCATTCGCCCGCGCGAAGCGCTCCTCAGTCCTTCAGCTCCACGCTCACCGGCACATGATCGGACGGCTTTTCCCAGGCGCGGACGTGCTTGTGGATAAGCGTGCCGCCCAGCCTGTCCGTGGCTTGCGACGACAGCAGAAGGTGGTCGATCCGGATGCCGTTGTTCTTCGGCCAGGCGCCCGCCTGATAATCCCAGAAAGTGTAGAGCTTCTCCGCGTCGGTCGTGGCACGCACCGCCTCGGTGAGGCCGAGGTTGAGCAGTTCGCGGAACTTGGCGCGGGTCTGTGGCAGGAACAGCGCATCGTTGGCCCACACCGCCGGGTCATGGCAATCGCGCGGTTCGGGAATGACATTGTAGTCGCCCGCCAGAACCAGCGGCTCTTCCAGCTGGAGCAGGCCGCCGGCATGGGCAATCAGCCGATTCATCCAGGCCAGCTTGTAGGGATACTTCTCAGTGCCGACCGGGTTGCCGTTCGGCAGGTAAATCGTCGCCACGCGCACGACGCCACTGCGGAACGGCACGACGCCCTCCAGATAGCGTGACTGCTCGTCGGAAGGATCGCCAGGCAGGCCACGGCGCACGTCCTCGAGCGGGCTTCTCGACAGAATGGCGACGCCGTTGAACCCTTTCTGGCCATGGACAGCGACGTTGTAGCCGGCGGCCTCGATCTCGGCGCGCGGGAAGCCCTCATCCTGCGTCTTGATTTCCTGCAGGCAGAGGACGTCCGGCTCGGCCTCCTTGAGGAAGGCCAGGAGATGGTCCAGCCGCTGGCGAACCGAATTCACGTTCCAGGTGGTGATGCGCATCCGCCTAATGTGCAGAAGGCGCGGCGCATCTCAAGCCGCGTGCGCGGCTTGACGAACGCCGTCCACGCATAAGCGCGCCCTGCCCTCAGCCGATGCGCTCCAGCGCCTCTCGAATCTTCGATTGCCGCGCCTTCGCCTCGGCGATGCGCTCGCGGTTCTCCTCGACGACCTCGTCGGGCGCCTTGGCGATGAAATCGGGGTTGGCGAGCTTGCGCTCGACGCCCACGATCTCGCCTTCGAGCTTGCCGAGTTCCTTGGTGAGGCGCGTCTTCTCGGCCGCCAGGTCGATGAGCCCCGCCAAGGGCATGGCGATGGTCTCGCCGCGCACCACGATCTGCGCCGACTGGGCCGGAGCCGTGTCGACGAAGACGATGGACGAGGCGCGCGCGAGGCGTGACAGCATCGCCTCCCAGCGACCGATGATGGCGCGCGTCTCGGGGCGAGCGCCGACCACGGCCAGCTCCACCATGGCGCCGCCGGGCACGTTGACTTCGGTGCGGACCGACCGGATCTGCGAGATGAGGTCGACCACGAAGCCAATCTCGGCCTCGGCGGCGGCATCGGCCAGGCCGTCGAGCTCGGGCCAGGCCTCGTGGCAGAGCAGCCCCGCACGGGCCGGCCCCGTCTCGCCCTTCACGGCCCAGAGCTCCTCGGTCATGAACGGCATGAACGGGTGCAACAGCCTCGCGATAACGTCGATGACGTAGGCCACCACGGCGCGCGTCTCGGCCTTGGCGGGGCTGTCGCCCTCGGCCTGCAGCACGGGCTTGGACAGCTCCAAATACCAGTCGCAGAAGGTGCCCCAGACGAAGCGGTAGGCTGCGTCGGCGGCGTCGTTGAAACGGAAGGCTTCGATGCCGGCCGCCACCTCGCGCGCAGCATGGGCGGCCTCGGCGAGCACCCAGCGGTTCAGCGTCTCGCGCACGGCGCCCGGCTCGAAGCCGGCGGCGCGTTCGCAGCCATTGATCTCGGCAAAGCGGGCGGCGTTCCAGATCTTGGTGGCGAAGTTGCGGTAGCCCTCGACGCGGGCCATCGACAGCTTGATGTCGCGCCCCTGCGCCGCCATCGCCGCCAGCGTGAAGCGCATGGCGTCGGCGCCGTACTGGTCGATGACGGTGAGCGGGTCGATGACGTTGCCTGTCGTCTTCGACATCTTCTTCCCCTTCTCGTCGCGCACGATCCCGTGGAGGATCACATCGGCGAACGGGGTCTGACCCATGAATTCCTCGCCCATCATCATCATGCGCGCCACCCAGAAGAACAGGATATCGGCGGCGGTGACGAGCGTGTTGGTGGGGTAGAACTTGGCGAGTTCGGGCGTCTCCTTTGGCCAGCCCAGCGTGGAGAAGGGCCAGAGCGCGGAGGAGAACCAGGTGTCGAGCACGTCGGGGTCGCGCTCGAGTTCGACCTTGCGGCCGTAATGGCCTTCCGCTTTGGCCGATGCGCCGGCTTCGTCCAGCGCGACGAAGGGCGTGCCGTCAGGGCCATACCAGGCCGGGATCTGATGGCCCCACCAGAGCTGGCGCGAGACGCACCAGGGCTCGATGTTCTCCATCCACTGGAAGAAGATCTTCTCGCGCTCGGGGGGATGCAGCTTGGTGCGGCCTTCGCGCACCGCGGCCATCGCCTTTTCCGCCAGCGGGCGCACGTCAACATACCATTGGTCGGTCAGCCAGGGCTCGATCGGCACGCCGGAGCGGTCGCCGTGGGGGACCGCGTGCGCGTTCGGCTCGACCTTCTGCAAGAGGCCGTTCGCCTCGAACCAGGCGACGACGCGCTTGCGCGCCTCGAAGCGGTCGAGCCCGTCAACATGACGCAGATCGTCCGCCAGCACGCCGCCGGGAATGCCGGTGGCGAATTCGGGGTTGTCGAAGATCGTGACCTTGCCTTCCGCCGTAAAGATGTTCACCAGCGGCAGCGAATGGCGCTTGCCGACCTCGAAATCGTTGAAGTCATGCGCTGGCGTGATCTTGACCGCACCGGAGCCCTTCCCGGGGTCGGAGTATTCGTCGGCCACGATGGGGATGAGTCGGCCCACCAGCGGCAGGCGCACCATCTTGCCGATCAGCGGCTTCCAGCGCTCATCCTCGGGGTGGACCGCGATGGCCGTGTCGCCCAGCATCGTCTCGGGCCGCGTCGTGCCGACGGTGATCTTCACGTCGGGATCATCGGCCAGCGGGTAATCGAAATACCACATCTGCCCCTTCACATCGCGGTTCTCGACCTCGAGGTCGGAGATCGCGGTGAGCAGCTTGGGATCCCAGTTCACCAGCCGGCGCGCCTTATAGATCAGGCCCTTGGCATGCAGGTCGACGAAAACCTTGAGCACGGCCTCGCTGAGGCCGGGGTCCATGGTGAAGCGCTCGCGGCTCCAGTCGCAGGAGGCGCCGAGACGCTTGAGCTGGTTGACGATAGCGCCGCCGCTCTCCTCCTTCCACTTCCAGACTTCGGCGAGGAAGGCCTCGCGGCCCATGGAGCGCCGGTCAGCGCGGTTCTCGGCGGCGAGCTTGCGCTCCACCATCATCTGGGTGGCGATGCCGGCATGGTCGGTGCCCGGCTGCCAGAGCACGTCCCTGCCCTTCATGCGCCAGTAGCGGCAGAGCACGTC
>JAIXZF010000424.1 GCA_027489835.1 Hyphomicrobiales bacterium | reverse complement strand
GTCAGGGTGGCTGCCGCGACCCGGGTCCAGCGCCCGCTGGCCTGAGTTCGGCTCACGGTCGCCCAGAAGGGGGCCGAGCGAGCCGCAAGCACGATAAGGAATTGTCAGATGAGCGCCCAGAAAGCTCGCCCCGCCATCGACCCTGGCTCCATTGCCGAATATCCGGTTCTGCCGCTGCGAGACATCGTCGTGTTTCCGCACATGATTGTCCCGCTGTTCGTTGGCCGCGAGAAGTCGATCCGTGCGCTCGAGGAGGTCGTGAAGGCCGATGGCCTGATCGTGCTCGCGACGCAGAAGAACGCGTCCGACGACGATCCGGCCCCCGACGCCATTTTCGAGATCGGCACGCTCGCCAGCGTGCTGCAGCTGCTGAAGCTGCCCGACGGCACCGTCAAGGTGCTGGTCGAGGGCGCCTCGCGCGGCCGGATCCGCAAGTTCGTCAAATCCGACGAGTTCTACGCCGCCCATGTCGAGGCGCTGGCCGACATCGAAGGTAAGAAGGTCGAGGTCGAGGCCTTGGCCCGCTCGGTCGTCAGCGAGTTCGAGAACTATGTGAAGCTGAACAAGAAGGTCTCGCCCGAGGTCGTCGCGGCGGTGACGCAGATCGACGTGCCCTCCAAGCTCGGCGACACGGTGGCTTCGCATCTGGCGGTCAAGATCTCCGACAAGCAGATGATCCTCGAGACCCTCGAGGTGCCCTCGCGGCTCGAGAAGGTGCTCGGGCTGATGGAGAGCGAGATCTCTGTCCTGCAGGTGGAGAAGCGCATCCGCTCCCGCGTCAAGCGACAGATGGAGAAGACCCAGCGCGAGTACTACCTCAACGAGCAGATGAAGGCGATCCAGAAGGAGCTGGGCGACAACGAGGAAGGCCGCGACGAGCTGGCCGAACTCGAGCAGAAGATCGCGCAGACCAAGCTCACCAAGGAAGCCCGCGACAAGGCGATCGCCGAGGTCAAGAAGCTGCGACAGATGTCGCCCATGTCGGCGGAAGCCACCGTCGTGCGCAATTACCTCGACTGGATGCTTGGCATTCCGTGGAACAAGAAGTCCAAGATCAAGAAGGATCTCAAGGGCGCGCAGGACCTGCTCGATTCCGATCATCACGGCCTCGAGAAGGTCAAGGACCGCATCGTCGAGTATCTCGCCGTCCAGCAGCGCGCGAACAAGCTGACCGGGCCGATCCTGTGCCTCGTCGGGCCTCCCGGCGTGGGCAAGACCTCGCTCGGCAAGTCGATCGCCAAGGCGACGGGGCGCGAATTCGTCCGCATGAGCCTCGGCGGCGTGCGTGACGAGGCCGAGATCCGCGGCCATCGCCGCACCTATATCGGCTCGATGCCCGGCAAGATCATCCAGTCGATGAAGAAGGCGAAGACCTCGAACCCGCTCATCCTGCTCGACGAGATCGACAAGATGGGCATGGACTTCCGCGGCGATCCGTCCGCGGCGCTCCTCGAGGTGCTGGATCCCGAGCAGAACTCGACCTTCAACGACCATTACCTCGAGGTCGACTACGACCTGTCGAACGTGATGTTCGTGACGACGGCGAACACGCTCAACATCCCGCCTGCCCTGCTCGACCGCATGGAGGTGATCCGCATCGCCGGCTACACGGAAGAGGAGAAGGGCGAGATCGCTCGCAAGCACCTCATCCCGACGGCCGTCAGCAAGCACGGCCTCGTGAAGGCCGAGTGGCAGCTGACCGACGAGGCCCTGGAAACGCTGATCCGGCGCTACACGCGGGAAGCCGGCGTCCGCAACCTCGAGCGCGAGATTTCCAACACGGTCCGCAAGGGCGTGAAGGACATCCTGCTCAACAAGAAGAAGAAGGTGACCGTCACGCCCGAACTGCTCGAGGAATATCTCGGGCCGCCGCGCTTCCGTTATGGGGAGGCCGAATCCGAGGATCAGGTGGGCGTCGTGACGGGCCTCGCCTGGACCGAGGTCGGCGGCGAGCTTCTGACGATCGAGGGCCTGATGATGCCTGGCCGCGGCAAGATGACCGTGACCGGCAACCTCAGGGACGTGATGAAGGAATCGATCTCGGCGGCGGCATCCTATGTCCGCTCCCGCGCCGTCGATTTCGGCATCAAGCCCCCGCTCTTCGAGAAGCGCGACATCCACGTGCACGTCCCGGAAGGCGCGACGCCGAAGGACGGGCCCTCGGCAGGCATCGCGATGGCGACCGCCATCGTCTCGGTGCTGACGCAGATCCCGATCCGCCGCGACGTGGCGATGACGGGCGAGGTCACGCTTCGCGGGCGCGTCCTGCCCATCGGCGGGCTGAAGGAGAAGCTGCTCGCCGCACTGCGCGGCGGCATCAAGACGGTGCTGATCCCCGAGGAGAACGCCAAGGATTTGGTCGACCTTCCGAAGTCCGTGAAGAACGGGCTGGAGATCGTGCCGGTGGCGCGGATGGACCAGGTGCTCAAGCATGCGCTGGTGCGCCAGCCCACGCCCATTGCGTGGGACGAGGCCGCCGAGGATGCGAGGCTCGACGCGCGGGCCGGCCGGACCGAGGACGACCCGGCCGCCGCCATCGCGCACTGAGCGGCCGCGAACCTTGCCAAGACAACGAGCCCCGGCCTTGCGCCGGGGCTTTTTCTTGAGAGAATGGCGCGCTTTCCTTCCCGTCGGCCGCATGGCAGCGCGCGGCGTTGTCGAAGCGATGCGCCTTTGCTAGACACGGTCGCAAGGGGCCATTCAGGGCGGTTAGCTCAGTCGGTAGAGCATCTCGTTTACACCGAGAGGGTCGGCGGTTCGAGCCCGTCACCGCCCACCATTGTCCCGTGGGAGCATGCCCATGCGTCGCCTTCTGGCCTCGGCCCTGTTCCTGCTGGTCGCGATGGCGCCGGCCTCTGCCATGACGTTTTCGCTGGCGACGCTGCGCGACGGGACGTGCGACGCCGACTGCGCGCGCGTCATCGTGGCCTCGGGCGAAATCGGGCTCGATTCCGACCAGGTCTTCTTCGATTTCGTGCGCAGCGACGTGCTCGGGCGGCCGGTCAAGAGCATCGTCCTGATGTCCTCGCCCGGCGGCAACCTCGTCGGCTCGCTGAAGCTCGGCATCGTCATGCGCCAACTCGGCTTCTCGATCATGGTCGGGCAGATCAGCGGCGGCTCGCTGGCGACCGCACGCTGCTATTCGGCCTGCGCCTACACGCTGGCGGGAGGGCGCCAGCGCATCGTGCCGGAAGGCAGCGAGGTTGGCGTGCACAGGGCCTGGACGCGCCGAAGCGGCCAGCGTGATCCCGGCGGCGGCGGCTCGATCGACGCGCAGGTCTCGACCGAAGGCTACTCGCCAGTCCTCGCGCGCTACCTCAGGATGATGGGCGTTTCGGGCGAACTCGTCGCGCTCGCGGACGCGACCCCGAGCAGCAGCATCCATGTGCTGAGCCGTGCCGAGCTTTCGAAGCTGCGGATGGTCACGGCCCGCGAGCCGGCCAAGGGCAAGCAGCGGCGCCGGGGCTGAAGCCGGCTTGACCGGCGTTGAGGTTCTCCGCATGGTCTCGCCATGCTCCGACGAGGTGAATCATGCGGTCATTGAAGGTTTTTCTCGCTGCGTTCCTTGCCTGCGCCGGCATGACGGCCGGCGCGCAGGCCATCGACCGGGCGGAGGACCGCGTCGCGGGCTACGCGGCGAGCCCGCTGCCGCTCTGCGACTCCGCAGCCGTGCTCGGCGAAGTCACGAGCTGGTTCGCCTCCCGCGAGGCCAATTACTGGCGGACGGGGCTGCAGATCGGCGGCTTCGACCATGTGCGCGAGCGCGGCCTGAGGCCCTGGGGCGCGACCTACGTTCCGCGGCGGTTCTGCTCGGCGCGGGCGCATCTCAATGACGGCCGGCTGCGGCATGTGAACTACTTCGTGCGCGAGAGCATCGGGCCCTTCGGCAACACCTGGGAGGTGATCTGGTGCGTGACGGGCCTCGATCGCCACCGCACCTACGCGCCGAATTGCGAGCAGGCGACGCCCTGGTGAAGACCGGCGCGACATTCCCGTCCATCCTGCGCGCCGCGCTCGCGACGCTTCTGTTTTTCCACGTCGCGCTCGCCCCTGCCCTGGCGCAGGATGGCGGACGCGAGCGGGGCGGACGCGGCGGCCCGGCCGGAGAGTTCGATTTCTACGTGCTGGCGCTATCATGGTCGCCGGGCTTCTGCGCGCTCGAAGGCGACGAGAAGAACCGCGACCAGTGCAGGGCAGGCTCGTCCCTCGGCTTCGTGGTGCATGGGCTATGGCCTCAGAACGAGCGCGGCTACCCCACCGAGTGCGGCCCCGCCGGGCGGACGCCCTCGCGTCAGGCCATGGACATCGCCCGGCAGGTCTATCCCGAGGAGGGGCTGGCGCGCTATCAGTGGCGCAAGCACGGCGTCTGCGCCGGCTCGAGCCCGACGGATTACTTCAATGACGTGAAGCGGGCCCGGGCTGCCATCGTCATCCCCCCGCAGTTCAAGGCTGTCGAGCGCACCCAGACCTGGGCTCCGATCGACCTCGAGCGGGCCTTCGTCGCCGCCAACCCCGGCCTGCGGACGGACATGATGTCGGTCGCCTGCCGGCGCGGCGAGCTGCAGGAGGTTCGCATCTGCTTCACCAAGGATCTGCGCTCCTTCCGCACCTGCCAGGAGGTCGACCGGGGCGGTTGCCGCACGCGGGACATCACCGTCCAGCCGGTGCGCTGAGGGCGGGATGAACTACCGCCACGCCTTTCATGCCGGCAACTTCGCCGATGTGCTCAAGCATGTCATGCTGGCCTTCGTCATCGACTACCAGCAGCAGAAGCCCGGACCGATCAGGGTCGTCGAAAGCCATGCCGGCGCGGGGCTCTATGACCTCGCCAGCGCGGCTGCGGCACGGACCAGCGAATGGAAGGATGGCGTGGGCCGTCTCGCCGCGCCGTTTGCGCCGGAAGTCGAGGATGTGCTCAAGCCTTGGCGCGACGCGCTCGACGTGCTCCGCGCCGGCCATGGAGCGACAAGCTATCCGGGGTCGCCGCTCCTGTGCCAGCAGTTGCTGAGGGCAGACGACCGCTACATCGGCGCCGAGCTCCAGCCGGAAACGTTCCGCGCGCTGAAGTCCGCGCTTGGCCGCGACGCGCGGATGAAGGCCTTTCAGATGGATGGGTGGCAGGCGCTGCGCGCCAATATCCCGCCGAAGGAGCGCCGCGGCCTCGCGCTGATCGACCCGGCCTTCGAGGCTGCGGACGAGTGGCAGGCGCTGGCCCGCGAGACGACGGCCGCCTGGCGCAAATGGCCGACAGGCTGCTTCATGGTCTGGTATCCACTGAAGAACCCGCGGCAGGCCGATGAATTGTGCGGCGCGCTCGCCGATGCCGGGCCGGCGACGGCGCTGAGGCTGGAGCTGATGGTGGACGACCTCGACGTGGCCAACCGGTTGGCAGGCTGCGGTCTTGCCATCCTCAATCCGCCCTGGACGCTGAAGGCCGCCGCTGATGCGCTGCTGCCGGCGCTGGCCGAGCGACTGGCGAGATCGTCGCGGGCCGGCTTCCGATCGGAGATGATCGCAGGATGAAGCTGGTGTAAGCGGAAACGTCACCACGTTTTACCAACCGCAAGGTCTCCGCCGTCATGATCACGCTCCGCTCCGCCCCCGCATCGCCCTATGGCCGCAAGGTCAAGATCTGCGCCGCCCTGCTCGGACTCGGCGACCGGATCGAGGTCGTCGTCGCCGACACCAATGATCCGGCCGAGGCGCTGCGGCACCAGAACCCGCTCGGCAAGATCCCGACGCTGGTGCTGGAGGATGGCTCGACGCTGTATGATTCCCGCGTCATCGTGGAGTATCTCGACCATCTCGCAGGCGGCGGCAAAATCATTCCCCGCAATGCCGCCAAGCGCTTCGAGGTGCTGCGCATGCAGTCACTGGCGGACGGGCTCTGCGACGCCGCGCTCATCCAGGTCTACGAGACACGCTGGCGCGCGGAGGACCGGCGCGAGCCGAAATGGCTTGACCATCAGGCCGGCAAGGTCGAGCGCGCCCTCGCCGCCTTCGAGGCCGCCCCGCCGAAGCTGACGAAGCAGCTTCACGTCGGCCATGTCAT
>JAIXZF010000394.1 GCA_027489835.1 Hyphomicrobiales bacterium | reverse complement strand
TTTCCTTGAGGCTGATCCGGCGCACCGTCGCCCCCGAGGCCTTCCACCAAAGATACGCGGCCGCCAGCGCGCTCACGAGCGCCGCGGCATCGAGAAGGCGGGTCAGCATGGTCATGGACGGCTCCCGGCGCGCAGGAAGCGCAGCTGCGTGTCGCCATAGGCGCGGCGGTCGATCTCTTCGAGGCCGGCCACCTGTGCGAGCGCGGCCTCCGCCGCTTCCTCCCAGATGATGAGCGCTTCGGGCGCGAGCCAGCCGCCCGAGAGTGCGGAGGCCAGGGCGCGCTCGCCCAGCCCCTTTCCATAGGGCGGATCGCAGAAGACGAGGTTGAACGGCTCCATGCCGGAAATCCGGCCGAGCTGCGTTGCGTCGCGGCGATAGATCCGCGTCGATCCGCCGAGGCCGAGCGCCTCCTGGTTGCCGCGGATCAGCCCCCGCGCCTCCGCGCCGTCATCGACGAGGAGCGCGAAGCTCGCCCCGCGCGACATCGCCTCGAAGGAGAGCGCGCCCGTGCCGGCGAACAGGTCGAGCGCGCGCGCGCCCGCGAGCTCGATGTCGGGATGGTGGGCGAGAATGTTGAACAGGCTCTCGCGCAGCCGGTCCGAGGTCGGCCGGATGGCCATCGAACCGGGCTTCGGCCCCAGCAGGGTTCGGCCGCGCAGCTCGCCACCGACGATCCGCAACGCGGCCTCCGTCAGAACTTGGGCTTGCGCGGGCCTCGCGGCCCGGCTCCGCCGCCGCGATCAGGCGCACCGCGCCCGCCGGGCTTGCGCGCGCCGCCGGATGGTCCGCTGCGGGGTCCACCCTTGCCCGGAGGCTTGCCGCCGAAGCCGCCGCGCCCGCCGCCCTCATCGCGATCGCGGAAGGAGCGTTCCGGCCGGGGGGCGTCGCCACGCGGCTTGAAGCCGCGATCATCAGCCCTTGGCTTGAAGCCGCCGCGATCATCGCCCCTGGCCTTGAAACCTCGATCGCCTTCGGCTCTGGGCTTGAAGCTGCGCTCGCCATCGCGGCGCGGCGGCCTGTCGCCGAAATCCTGTCGCGGGCCGCGGGGCTTGAAGCCCTCGCCGCCATCCGCGCGCGGCTTGCGGAAGGGCCTGTCGCCCTCGGCGCGCGGAGGCCTGTCGGAGAAATCCCGGCGCGGAGCGCGGTCACCGGCGTCGCGGCGCGGGCCGCGCTCGCCATCGTCGGGCCTCGGCCGGCGGAAGGGCCGCTCCTCGCCCGAGGGCGCGGCGAAATCCGCCCGCGTGTAGCGCGGCTTGCGCGGCAGATCCGGCGATGGGCCGGTGACCCGCTCGACCTGCACGCGCCGCCCGCTCGGATCGGAGATCGGCGTGGCCCGCACGCGCTCGCGTCCGCCCTCGGCATCGCGGGTCGCGCGGCTCGCGCGTTCCTCGCGCGGGTCTGCGCCGCGGCGCGGGCCGGTGCGCTTGGGCTTCATGCCGGTGGTTTCCTCGTCGCGCCAGATCGCGCCGCGGCCTTCCTCGGCCCTCAGCAGGATGTCGCGGGGCGCGTCGCCGCTTTCCTCGCGGGCACGGTGGTAGGCGCCTTCGCGGCGGGGCCGCTCCGGCTTGTCCTCGGCATCTCGGCGCGGCGGGCGGTCGTCGAAGCGCGGGCGCGCTCCACGGCTGTCACCCCTGTCTTCGCGCCCCCGCGTCGGGCCGCGGCTGTCGCCCCGCGGGCGCTGCTCCTCATGCGGATGGGGACGGTCGAGCCGGTTCTCGGAGCGCACCGGCGCTTCGAAATCGACACCGGCGATGCTGGCGAGCTGGTCGCCGAGCTGGTCGCGCAGCACCTTGGTGCGCACCTCCTCGACCTCGCCCTCGGCCAGGTCGCCGAGCTGGAACGGCCCGAAGGAGACCCGGATCAGCCGGTTCACCACGAGCCCGAGATGCTCGAGCACGCGCTTGACCTCGCGGTTCTTGCCCTCGCGCAGGTCGACGGTCAGCCAGGTATTGTCGCCGACCTCGCGGTCGCGCGTCGCCACCACCGGCCCGAAGCTCTCGCCGTCGATGGTCAGCCCCTCGCGCACGGCGTCGAGCTTGTCCTGCGTGATGTGCCCGAAGGCGCGCACGCGGTAACGGCGCAGCCAGGCGGTTTCCGGATGACCGAGCACGCGGGCGAGGCCCCCGTCATTGGTCAGCAGCAGCAGCCCTTCGGTGTTGATGTCGAGCCGGCCGATGGTGATGACGCGCGGAAGGTCCTCCGGCAGCGTCTCGAACACGGTCTGCCGGCCTTCGGGATCATGGTTGGTCGTCACCAGCCCGGAGGGCTTGTGGTAGAGCCAGAGCCGCGTCCGCTCGCGTGCCGGCAGCGACTCGCCGTCGATGGCGATGCGCGCCGTGGGCGGCACGTCGAGCGCTGGCGACGCGATCCGCTCGCCATCGACCGTGACGCGGCCCTGCAGGATCATCTCCTCGGCGTCGCGGCGCGAGGCTGCCCCCGCCCGCGCGATCACCTTGGCGATGCGTTCGACGCCGCCTTCCTTCTCCGGGTTGGCGAGGCGCTCGGGACGCCCCTCGCGCGGCAGGAAGGGGCGGCGCTCGGGCCGCGAGGCGGAGCGGGGCCGGTCCTCGCCGCGGCCTGGCCCGCGATCCTGGCCGCGATAGCCGCCGCGATCCTCGCGCTGGGGCCGCTCGCCGTCGAAACGGCGGGGACGATCGTCGCGCTGCGGCCTGTCGCCGTCGAAACGCCGCGGGGGCCGGTCCTCGCCCTCGCGCCTGGGGCTGCGCGGGCGGAAACCCTCTTCGCGAGGGCCGGCGCCGCGGTCGAAGCGCGGCTTGTCGAAACTGCGCTCGCCGCCCCGTTCGCCCCGGTCCTGGCGCGGCCTGTCGAAGCGGTTCGGCCTGTCCGGGCGCTCCGGCCTCTCGGGCGCGTCGCGGAAGCCGCCAGAACGCCCGCTGGGCTGGAAGCCCGTCGTCTTGAAGCCGCCGCTTCGGGCCGGCCGCTCGCCATCGCTGCGCGGGGGCCGCTCGTCGCGGCCGCCGAAGCCGCCGCCCTCCGGCTTCGGGCCGCGCGCCTTGAAGCCGCCGCCTGTGCCGCGACCCTTGCCGCCCTTGAACCCGCCATCGCGAGCGCCGCCGAAGCTTCCCCGGCCCGGCCCGCCGGGCTTGCGGGGTCCGCGCGGTCCGCGCCTGTTGTCGTCATCGCTCATGGGTCTGGTTCATCCGGGCGCGGCGCGAAAGGGGCCGGCGCATTTCGTGCTGGAAGCGCCGCGTGGTATCAGGCTTTTGTCCCGTTCGCGAGAGAAATCCCCGAAACGCCCATGTCCGGCCTGCCCTTGACCGACCCGATGGCGCCCGAGCGCCACGATGGTGCGCCTATGGCCATGGCGCTCGAGCAGGCCATGCAGGCGGCCGCGCGGGGCGAGGTGCCGGTCGGGGCGGTCATCACCCGCGGAGGCGAAGTGCTGGCCCGCGCCGGCAACCGCACCCGGGAGCTCGGCGATCCCACTGCCCATGCCGAGATGCTGGCGATCCGCGCGGCCTGCCAAGCGCTCGCGGACGAGCGGCTGACCGGCTGCGACCTTTACGTCACGCTCGAGCCGTGCCCGATGTGCGCCGCCGCGATCTCCTTCGCCCGCATCCGGCGATTGTACTTCGCGGCTGCCGATCCCAAGGGCGGCGCCGTCGAAAGCGGCGTCAGGCTCTACGAGGCGCAGACCTGCCATCATGCGCCGGAGGTCTATGGCGGCATCCGGGAGGTTGAGGCAGCAGCGCTGCTGCGCTCCTTCTTTCAGGAGCGCCGCGGCGGTTGATGCCGCTCAGCGGGCCAGGAAGGCCGGCACGCGCTCGATGGCGTCGGCCCTGGCCTCGGGATTGGTGCCGACCGTGGCGCGCCCGGAGCCCGTGGCGGTGAAGGCGAGGGCATCGCGCTGCACCAGCGGCCGTCGCGGATGGTCGAAATCATGAAAGGCGCCGGGGTAGAGTTTGATGTCCACGGCCTCCCCGCGCGCCGCCGCGCTGGCGGCCAGCAGCCGGCAGGGCGCGGGCGGCGTCCAGTCATCCGCCTCGCCCATGAGGATGAGCAGCGGGAGCCGGGCGCGGAAGCTCGAGGATTCCGACTGGGAGCGGCAGCCCGGATAGAAGGCCACGGCGCGGGCGAGGTCCGGCGCGCCGTCGGCCGGCTTGCGGTCCGTGCGGACGGCGGCGAGCACGGTCGAGCCGCCGTTCGACCAGCCGAGCAGCGAGATCGAGCCCGGCTTCACGTCGCCCCGCGCCTGCAGCCAGGTCTTGGCGGCCAGCACGTCCGCCACGCGTTCGCGGCCCGGTCGCACGGCCCGGTCGCTGATGCCGCATTGCGAGCCCAGCCAGCGCGAGCGGAAGCTGTCCGGCATGATGACGAGGAAGCCTTCCCGGGCCAGCCGTTCGCCCCAATCGGCATGGCGGGCTGAAGGCAGGCCGAGGGCGTTCAGCAGCCCGCCGCAGCCATGCAGCGCGATCACGGCCGGGTGGGGTCCGGCGCCCTGGGGCTGGTAGAGCGCGGCCATGAGCTGCACGTCCTCAGCCTGGATGCTGACCATCGTCGGCGTGAGAGGCGCGGGCTGGGCACGGGCCTCGACCGTCAGAAGTCCAAGGATGACGGTGCCGAGGCGTAGCATCCTGGCCAGACTCATCCGCCGCGCCATCCGTGACGATGGCTCGCGGCGCGATGCGGCGGGGGCTGACCGAAGCGACAAGCGGCGGGACTTTCCTTTGGCCCGCCGTTACAGGAACCCCGTTTCGCGCATGCCGCCATCATGATAACTGAAGCGCGCGCGAATGTGGAGAACCCCGCATGAATCGGCATGAGCCCCATTTTCTCGGCGGCCAGGAAGCCGTCCTGGACTATGGCGACGGCGAATTCGCCGTGCTGAAGCCCGGGCAATTCGTGCGCTGCGCCGTCACCGGCGTGCGCATCCCGCTCGAGGAGCTGCGCTACTGGTCGGTCGATCTCAACGAGCCCTACGCCTCGCCCGAAGCCGTGCTCGAACGCCGCAAAAGGCTCGGCCGCCGCTAGGCGCGTTGCGCCATCCCGGGCAGCCGGTCGAGCAGCGCGTCGAGCACGTCCATCCCTTCGAGGATTTCCAGCGTCACCGGCAGCACGACGAGACGATCCGCGATGGCCGGCGGCGGCGCACCCATGCGCGCCGCGTCCTTCTCCGTGGTCACGATCGGCGCATCATGGAGCGTGGCAAGCCGGGCAGCCTCGGCGAGCTCGGCCTCGGCAAAGCGCTGATGGTCGCCCGTCAGCACCTCGCCCGCCACGCGCGCGCCCAGCGCTTCCAGCGTCGCAACGAACTTTTGGGGCTGCCCGATGCCGGCGAGCGCGATCACCGTCCGGCCCGTGAGCCGGGCTGCGACGGCTGCATCCGGAACCAGCCTGCCGCGCAGGATCGGCAGAGGGCCGAGACCGGGCGGCGTCGGTCCTTCGCCAATGATGAGGACCGCCTGCGCGAACGGAACCTGCCGCTCCACGGGAGCGCGCAGCGGGCCGGCGGGAAAAGGGAGCCCGTTGCCGAAGCCGGAGGCGCCGTCGACCACGGCGAGCGTGAGGTCCTTGGTCAGCGAGGGGTTCTGCAGCCCGTCATCCATGATGACCACGTCAGCCCCGGATCGCGCGGCAAGCAACGCGCCCGCGGGCCGGTCCGGCGTCACGATGGTCGGGGCGACCCGTGCGAGCAGGAGCGGCTCGTCACCCACCTCGCCGGCACTGTGGCGCCCCGGCTCGACCCTGACGGGAGCCTCCACCCGCGCCCCGTAGCCACGGGACAGGAAGAACGGCTTGCGCCCCCGTGCGAGCAGGCGGCGCGCCAGCCAGATCGCGGTCGGCGTCTTGCCAGCGCCGCCGAGCGTGAAGTTGCCGACGCAGATCACGGGGCAGGGCGCCCGGTCCCCCTCGCGCGCCATGCGGCGGGCGGTGAGCGCGCCGTAGATCAGCCCGAGCGGCGCCAGCGCAAGCGCCAGCGCATCGGGCGCCGGCTTCGCCCAGAAGCCCGGCGGCTTCACGGCCCCGATCCTGGCTCGGCCGGCATCGGCCGGGGCCCGCGTGCCAGAAGCGGCTCAAGCGCCTGCATCACCCGGTCCGCGGCTCCGGACAGCTCCGTCACGGCAGCGAGCGCCCGCCGTCCGGCCATCCTGGCCGCAGCCGGCTCGATGAGCCAGCGCAGCAGCTGGTCAGCCAGCGCGCCCGCATCGCGGGCCTCGAGGGCGCCGCCGGTCGCATCGAGCGAGGCGTAGACATCGGTGAAGTTGTGCACGTGCGGGCCATGCAGGATGGCCGCGCCGAGCTTGGCCGGCTCGATCGGGTTCTGCCCGCCATGCTTGACGAGCGAACCTCCCAGATAGGCGATCGGGGCCAGCCTGTAGAACAGGCCGAGCTCGCCGATCGTGTCCGCGACATAGAGGTCCACCGCGCGGTCGGGACTGGCCCCGGCCGAGCGTCGCGCCGCGGCCACGCCCATGCCGAGCGCCAGCGCCTCGATCTCCTCGCCGCGATAGGGATGGCGCGGCGCCAGCACGGTGAGCAGCCTCGGCAGCCTCGCCGCGACGCGCCGGTGCGCCTCGATCACCTGCTCCTCCTCGCCCGGATGGGTGCTGGCGGCGATCCAGAGCGGCCGGCCGGCGGTCGCGCCCTCCAGCAGCGCGAGCTGGCCCGGATCCGCGGGCGGGGCCGAAACGTCGTATTTGAGATTGCCGCCGAGCGCGATGCGCGGTGCGCCGAGCATGGCGAAACGCTCGCCGTCGAGGCGCGATTGCGCCATGACCACGTCGAAGCGCGACAGCAGCGCCCGCGCCATGGCGGGCTGCCGGGACCAGCGCGCGAAGGAGCGCTCCGACATGCGCCCGTTCAGCAACATCAGCGGCATGCCGGCCCTGTGCGCCTCGACGATCATGTTGGGCCAGATCTCGGACTCGGCGATGAGACCGACTTCGGGACGCCAATGGGCGAGGAAGCGCCGCATGAAGCCGGGTGCATCCAGGGGAATGAACTGATGGATGGCCGCCGCCGGCAGGCGCTCGGCCATCACCCGCGCGGACGTGACGGTTCCGGAGGTGACGAGCACGGCGTAGCCCCGCGCCATCAGCCGCTCCACGATCGGCGTCATCGAAACCGTTTCGCCGACGCTGGCGCCATGGATCCAGACCAGGGGCCCCGCCGGTCGGGGCCGGCCCGCCAGGCCCACGCGCTCGCCGAGCCGGGCGGCGTCCTCCTTGCCCTTGGCGAGGCGCCGGCGGAGCAGCAGCCCCGCCGCCGGCTGCGCGAGCCGCGTGGCGATGCGGTAGAGCGTGAGCTGCCATGGCCCGTTCATGAGCCGCTGGCCTCCGCCGCGAGCCGCCGCGAGGAGGCCAGCGCCCGGTTGGGCTCGATGAGATGCGCCGCCGGATCGTCGCGGCCAACCAGCGCGAAGGCGCGGCGATGCGCGTCGTCCAGCCCGCGCTCGACGGCCTGCCGCGCCGCCTCGAGGTCCGCCGCGTCCGCCTCGCGCGCGACATGGATCGCCTCGCCCACGACGATCGCGCAGCGGCCGAATGGCAGGCCCATCGTGGTTCGGTCCCAGCTTCGCTTCGCCTCGAAGCGCCGGCTGGCGGTGACGGCGACGGGAAAGATCGGCCGGCCGCTGACCTGCGCGAGCTTGACGATGCCGGGCCCGACCACGCGCGCCACCTTGGGCACGTCGGCGGTCAACACCATGGTGCGGCCCCGCTCGAGCGCGCGCACCATCGCGAAGAAGGCTCCCGCGCCGCCCTTCTGGCGCACCTTGCGCCCATGCGCGCCCGAGCCGCGGATGGCCTCGATGCCGAGATGGCGCAGCACGATGGCGTTGATCTCGCCATCCCCATGACGCGAGACCAGCGAACTGGCCTGCATCCAGTCCGGGCGGCCGAACGGCACCATCAGGTGCTGGCCATGCCACATCGCCACGATGACGGGCAGGTCGGGCCGCACCTTGTCCTCGTAGACGCGGGGCGGGTCTATGACGATGCGGCTGGTGCGCCGGACCAGCGTCAGATAGCTCGCCAGCACCCGCCCCAGCAGGGCTTGCACGGCGGGCTTCTTGAGCAGGGCCGACGCCACGGGCCGGCGCTCAGGCCGGCTTCGATGGATCGAGCAGCCGGTGCAGGTGCACCACGAAATAGCGCATCTGGGCGTTGTCGACGGTCGCCTGCGCCTTTGCCTTCCAGGCCGCGTGGGCGCTGGCGTAATTGGGGAAGACGCCGACGATGTCGAGCTTGGACAGGTCGCGGAACTCGACACTATCGAGTCTGGTCAGTTCGCCTCCGAAGACGAGATGCGGCAATTGCTTGGAGGGAGCGGCGTCAGGCATGGGAACTCCGGAGCAGGTCAGGTCGTCGCGCCTGCGATACCCCATAGCGGCCTGCCTTGCGAGAGGGGCCGCGCGCCAAAAAACGCCTCCGTCACGACCGGGACAGGCTGCTCTGGCGCATCGACAGCGCCGCCGCGAGCAGGGCCGGATGGAGGCCCGCGCCGGCTGCGACAAGGGTGGCGTGGACGGGCCTGACGCGGTTGTAGCCGAGCCGGGAGCCATCGAGCGTCGTCACCTGTCCTCCGGCCTCGCGCAGGATGAGGTCGGCCGCCGCGAGGTCCCAGTCGCGCGCATCCGGCGAGACGAGCCCGCCATCGAGCGAGGCGTCGGCCACCCGCGCCAGCCGCAGTGCCAGCGAGGGCACCTTGGGCTGCGCTTCGAAGCTGAAGCCCCGGGCGAGCGCGTCGAGCATCGGCTTGGGCCCGGCGATGCGGGGCTCGCGCAGGCCGGCCGCGGCGACCGTGATGGGCGCGCCGTTGCACAGCGCCCCGGCGCCGCGGCGCGCCTCGTAGGTCAGGCCGAGCGCGGGCGCGTGCACGATGCCAAGGATCGGCTCGTTGTCGGCGAGGAGCGCTACGCAGACGCACCAGTCGGGGCTGCCCGCCATGAAGGCGCGCGTGCCGTCGATCGGGTCGACGACCCAGACGAGCCGGCTCCCGAGGCGGGCCGGGTCGTCGGCGGTCTCCTCGGAGAGCCAGGCGGCGCCCGGAAGCGCCATGGCGCAGCTGACCTTCAGGAACGAATCGACGCCGGTGTCGGCCTCCGTCACGGGGGAGCCGCCCTGCTTGGTCCAGATCCGGGCGCTGGTGGCTGCGCCGGGCCGGAAGAACCCCATCGCCATCTCGCCCGCCGCAATGGCCGCCTGACGGGTGGACAGTGCCAGATCGGGGAGGCGCGGCATGAGGTTTTCGGGCATCGGCCTGTTTATGGCGTCGGGCCGCATTCGCGCAACCCCGATAAGCTTCCATCAAGCATGAGCCGCGAAACGGCCGCCGAAACCTCCCTTTAACGCAATGCCTTAAGCCCGCAGCGAGGGCCGGGCCCCATGGTCGACCAGTCAGGACGAGCCGCGCGTCACAAAGATGCGGCCGGTCGACAGGGAAAAATGAGGCGTCACATGGCGAACCACTCGCCGGCGTACGGGTCCGGCCGCACTGCGCGGCTGGACCCGATCGCCCAGATCGGACCGGCCTTCGCGCCGGGCTGCGCGGACCCCGTGGCCGAGAAGCCGAGCGAACTGCTCGGTGTCGGCGAGCCGCTGGTCAGGCTGCTCGGCGTCAGGCTCATGCGCCGGGGCGTGCCCTGGAAGGGCGTGGGCCTGAGGCTGCAGCACGACGACCCGGCCTCGATGCTGTTCGAGGTCTTCCTCACGGCCGGGGACGGGCGCGACCTGATCGTGGCGGTTCTCGACGAGGACGACGCCATCGCGGTCTGGCGTGCCGCCGGCAAGGCCATGATGCTGCCGCTGATGATGCAGGCAGCCGACGGCACGGTGTCGAACCCCTATCCGCAGCTGGGCGCCGTGGCTCTCGGCCCGTTCCATTTCAGGCGCCAGCATTCCTTCCTGCGCTGCCGCAGGCCGCGTTTCCTCGCGCGCCGGCAGGCCGGGCGCGCCGGCCTTGCGCTGCTCGCCGTCCGGCCGCGCAGCACGGCGCCTTCCGAGGCGACCTGAGCCTCAGCGCCAGCCGTTCACCAGCGGATCGAGGCACAGCCCGGCCGCGAGGATGAGGCCGGCATCGCGGTTCGACTTGAACAGCGCGAGGGCGCGCTGGGGCGTGACGCCGCCGAGCCGCGCGACCTGCCAGGCCAGGTGACCCGCAAAGAGCGCGACGCCCAGCATGGCGACCGCCCCGCCGCCGGCCAGCAGGGCTGCTAAGGCGGCGAGGCCGGCTGCCGCCGCATAGCAGACCCCGATGGCTGCCTTTGCATGCCCGCCAAAGGTGCGCGCGGAGGAGCGGATGCCGATCACCGCGTCGTCCTCAATGTCCTGCAGCGCGTAGATCGTGTCGTAGCCGATGGTCCAGAACACTGCCGCCGCATAGAGCAGAACGGGCGCGGCCGAGAGCGAGCCGAACACGGCGCTCCAGCCGACCAGGGCGCCCCAGGAGAAGGCGAGCCCCAGCACCGCCTGCGGCATGCCGGTGACGCGCTTCATGAAAGGGTAGATCGCCACCACGAGCAGCGACGAGGCGCCCAGCACGATGGTGAACAGGTTGAACTGCAGCAGGACGGCAAGGCCGATCATGCAGAGCAGGCCCAGCCAAGCCGTCGCCTGGAAGACGGTCACCTCGCCCGCCGGGAGCGGTCGGCCCCGGGTGCGCGCCACGTGTCGGTCGAGGTCGCGGTCGACGATGTCGTTGAAGGTGCAGCCCGCGCCGCGCATGGTCACGGCGCCGACGGCGCAGAGCGCCATGTGCCAGAGATTCGGCAGGACGGACCCCGTGCTTCCCGCCATCGCGGTCGCGGCAAGGCCGCTGGCCCACCAGCAGGGGAGCAGGAGAAGCCAAGACCCGATGGGCCGGTCGAGGCGCGTCAGCTTGAAATAAGGGCGAAGCCCGGCGGGAGCGCGCGAGTCGACCCAGTTGCCGCGTCGCGCATCGGGCAGGATGGCATCCGCCGTCGCGCCGGCCCCCGGCCTGGCGCCGGAAGCGTCGCGCGCCTCGCTCACAGCGCCCCTTGCGGAACCCGCCAGTTTCCGGAGAAGCCGTCGGCCCCGCCGAAGGTGCCGGCGCCTTCCTGCTGCGCCTGCATCTGCTGGCGCGCGCGCCGCTCCATCGCCACGCGCTGCTGGGCGGCGTTGCAGGCCTGGCCCCTGACCTTGACGATCTGCGCCTGGCTGGAGGTCAGATTGGTGACGAATTCATCCGGGATCTGACACCAGTCCTTGTTCTCCTTGACGAAGGCGAGGGTCTTCGTGCCGTTCGCCGCGAGGCCGCCGAAGATCGAGCAGGCCGTGGCCGGGTTGACGTTCTTGCGGCCCATGGCCTGCACGCGCTGCATAAGGCCCTCGCGTTCCTTCATCATCGGGCCGAGGCGTTCGCAGATGCCGCTCTGGGCCATGGCATCAGACGCGGCCAGCAGCGGCGCCAGCGCGAGACAGCTCGAAAAGACGAGACGCTTCAACATGGAATGTACCTTTCGCAAGGCCGGTCGGCGCTGCCGGGCAAGGCGGCCGAGGGTTCGCAATCGGCGCTCCCTATAGCAGGAGGCTCGTCCTTTCGCCACCACCCAGCGACGGGCGCGATGCCGCGCGGCCGCGGTTCAAAATCCCGGCGAGCTGTGGCAAGCAGGTTCGTAGACCACGGCGCCGATCTCCCGCGCCGGCTGCACCTTGCGAAAGCTGATCATGGAAGCGCCAGCCGGCCCGCGCCTGTTCGTGGCCGCCGACCTCGCCGAGGGCGCGGCGGTGGGCCTGGACCGCGACCAGATGAACTACCTCGCCAACGTCATGCGCCTGAAGCCCGGCGCGGCGGTCCTCGCCTTCAACGGCCGTGACGGCGAATGGCTTTGCAGCCTCGAGGCCGCGGGCCGCAAGGATGTCGCCCTGCGCGCGACGCGGCAGCTCCGGCCCCAGCCTGCGCCCGGAACCGTCGCCTACCTGTTCGCGCCCCTGAAGAGCGCCCGGCTCGACTACATGGCCCAGAAGGCGGTGGAAATGGGCGCCGCCATCCTCCAGCCGGTGTTGACGCGCCGAACCCAGGTATCGCGGCTCAACCTCGACCGCCTGCGGGCCAACGCCATCGAGGCGGCCGAGCAGTGCGGCATCCTCGGGCTGCCCGAGGTGCGCCCCGAGGCGCGGCTCGACCGCGCGCTCGCCGCGCTCGCCGCCGGCACGCTTCTGGTGTTCTGCGACGAGGACGCGCCGACGGGCAACCCGGTGGATATCCTGCGGGCGGCGATGGCGGGACGGGCCACGGCGCCGCCGGTCGCGGTGGTCGTCGGGCCCGAAGGCGGCTTCGACCCCGAGGAGCGACGCATGCTCGCGGCGCGCGCCGATGTGGTCCGGCTGTCGCTCGGCCCTCGCATCCTGCGCGCCGACACAGCGGCCGTGGCTGCACTCGCCATCGTTCAGTCCACTTTGGGTGACTGGGGCTGAACCTGCTGGGCCCTCGCGCGTTGATTGGGCTGCGAAATCAGTCTCTTCGTCTTCGTCGGCGTTTGCCAAAATTGAGCCTTGTTCGCAGCCAGTCTAGTCCTTGCGCTTTGGCGGTGTTTTTTGCGTCTTCCAGCATCAAATTCCGACGGGATCAAGAAAATGAAAAACAATAGTTATCGGTTTGGCATTGAAGAAGAATATTTTCTTTCCGATGCCACGAGCCGCACGGCGATCGGCAATGTGTCGCCAAAGTTTATTGCCGCCGTGCG
>JAIXZF010000048.1 GCA_027489835.1 Hyphomicrobiales bacterium | reverse complement strand
GGGCTTGCCGGGCGAGGACAGCTCGGTCCGGTCGACGATCTCGGCCGCGCCGAGGCCCTTGAGGTAGTCGGCTTCCGAGGGCCGCCCCGTCGAGGCGATGACGTGCCAGCCGGCCTTGGCCAGCAGCGCGATGGCGATCGAGCCGACGCCGCCGGCAGCGCCCGTGACGACGACCGGCCCATCGGCCGGCCTGAGGCCGTGGCGCTCCAGCGCCAGCACGCTCAGCATCGCGGTGTAGCCGGCCGTGCCGACGGCCATGGCCTCGGCGGCGGTGAGGCCGGCGGGCAGCTTCACCAGCCAGTCGCCCTTGACCCGCGCCTTCTCCGCGTAGCAGCCCAGATGGGTCTCGCCCACGCCCCAGCCGTTGAGGATGACGGCGTCGCCCTGCTTGAAATCGGGATGGGACGAGCTCTCGACGATGCCGGCGCCGTCGATGCCGGGGATCATCGGCCAGCGGCGCACCACGGGCGCCTTGCCGGTGAGGGCGAGGCCGTCCTTGAAGTTGACGGTGGAATGGCTGACGCGGAAGGTGACGTCGCCCTCCATGAGCCCGGCCTCGTCGAAATCCTCGACCTGGGCCGTCTGGCCTGCTTCGGCCTTGCGCAGAACCATCGCCTTGAAGCTGGCCATCGCCCTTCTCCCTCGAACGCCGCCAGATGTGGACCGGCGGCGCCCGCCGGGCAAGGGCCCCCGCCCGATCAGGCCGGGGCGGGAGCCGCGCCGCGGTCGACCGGGCGCTCGACGATCGGCAGGTTGATCAGCGCCGAGGCCACGCCGAGCGCGATGGAGAGCCACCACACCACGATGTAGCTGCCGGTGGCCTCGTAGAGCATGCCGCCCAGCAGCACGCCGAGGAAGCCGCCGACCTGATGCGAGAAGAAGGCGAAGCCGTAGAGCATCGCCATGTACTTCGTGCCGAACATCAGCATCACCAGCGCCGAGGTGGGCGGCACGGTGGAGAGCCAGAGGAAGCCGATGGCGACGCCGAAGGCGAGCGCGGTGGCCGGAGAGGCCGGCAGCATGATGAAGGCGAAGATCGCCAGCGCGCGGCCGAAATAGATCCAGGCCAGGAGATGGCGCTTGGGCATGCGCTGCATCAGCCAGCCAGAGCCGAGCGAGCCGAAGGCGTTGGCGAGGCCGATGGCCGCCAGCGTCCAGGCGCCGACCCAGGCCGGCATCGAGATGTCCTTGAGGTAGGCCGGCATGTGCACGGTGATGAAGGCGAGCTGGAAGCCGCAGGTGAAGAAGCCGAGCACCAGCAGCACGTAGGAGCGGTGACGGAAGGCCTCGGCCAGCGCCTGCGCGATGCTCTGGTTGGCGGCGCTGGGCCCGGCCGTCGCCACATGCTTGCCGTTGCCGCGCGTGGCGAGGGCCAGCGTCAGCGGCAGGGCGGCGAGCACCGTCAGCGCGAAGACGACCAGCGCCTGATGCCAGCCGATGTTCTCGATCAGGATGTTGCCGATGGGCGGATAGAAGAACTGGCCGAAGGACCCGGCTGCGGTGCCGGCCCCGAGCGCGATGGGCTTCCATTCGTCCGGCAGGAGCTTGGCGAAGGCCGCCAGCACGAGATTGAAGGAGCAGGCCGACAGCCCGAAGCCGATCAGGACGCCCGCGCCCAGATGCAGCACGCCCGGCGTCGAGGCATAGGCCATGACGACGAGGCCGAGCGCGTACATGACGAGGCCGACCATGAAGACGCGCGCCGTGCCGTAACGGTCGGCGATGGCGCCGGAGAAGGGCTGGCCGACGCCCCAGAGCAGGTTCTGGATGGCGAGCGAAAGCGAGAAGACCTCGCGCGTCCAGCCATATTCGGTGGTCATCGGGATCTGGAACAGGCCGGCCGAGGCGCGCGGCCCGAAGGTGATGAGCGCCATCAGGCAGCCGCAGACCACAATGGCCTCCGGCGTGCGCCAGAAGGGCGTGGCGGTCCGGGCGGCTGAGCCGGTCGGGGAGGCGGCGGGGGGCGACATGGCGGGCCTGGGCTCGAGGACAGTCGAACGAGAATAGCAGCGCGCCTGCAGCGGAACAGCTTCCTTTCGTGATCGGGGCCATTCGCATCCGTCATGGCCCACGGGCCGAGGCGGTTAACCCGGCATCAACCCTACCGCGCGATAAACGAGGGGCGCGAAAGGTTGTCCGCGCCGTTCCGCGGTCGGAACGTCGAGTCCCGTGGCGTGAGTAGTCCGTGATGCGTCGAGTCCAGCGCCAATCCGCCGCTCGTTCCCATGTTGCGACATGGGCGCTCGCCACAGTGGCGCCCTGGGCCCTCTCCGCCGGATTGCTCGTCTCCTTCACGGCGACGGCGGGGCAGGATATAGGCGGCAGCTCGCTTGCCGAGATCGGCCGCGCCGCGCCCGCCCCCGAAAGCGAGTTTTCGACAGGTCCGTCTCTGATCGCCGCGGCGAGCGCCTTCCGGCTGCCGGGGCTGTCGCTGGAAAGCGTCGTTAGGCCCGTGGCCTACAGCCCCGAGGAGCCCTCCGCCACGCCGCCGCGGATCACGGTCCTCGAGCCCCGGCCGGACCTGAAGGCGATCGCGGTCGGCGCCGCCATCCCCTTTCCCGAGATCGACCGCAGCCGCAAGGGCGACCAGATGGCGCCGCTTCGCCCGACGCTGACGCACGGCGGCGAGCAGGCTCCGGCGGCGACGCCGGACAAGGCGGACCTCGACCGCCTGATCTTCGG
>JAIXZF010000186.1 GCA_027489835.1 Hyphomicrobiales bacterium | reverse complement strand
TCCTCACGCTTGAGGCGGTGGAACAGGATGATCTCGTCCACGCGGTTCAGGAATTCGGGCCTGAACTGCGCCCTGACCACGCCCATCACATCCTCGCGCACGGCGTCGGTGTCCTGACCCTCGGGCTGGTTGACCAGATACTCCGAGCCGAGGTTCGAGGTCATGATGATCAGCACGTTGCGGAAGTCGACCGTCCGGCCCTGGCCGTCGGTGAGGCGGCCATCGTCGAGAACCTGCAGAAGGACGTTGAACACGTCCGGATGCGCCTTTTCGATCTCGTCGAAGAGCACGACCTGATAGGGCCTGCGGCGGACAGCCTCGGTCAGCGCGCCGCCTTCCTCATAGCCGACATAGCCCGGAGGCGCGCCGATGAGGCGAGCGACGGAGTGCTTCTCCATGTACTCGGACATGTCGATGCGGACCATCGCCGTCTCGTCGTCGAAGAGGAAGCCGGCAAGGGCCTTGGTCAGCTCGGTCTTGCCGACGCCGGTGGGGCCGAGGAACATGAACGAGCCGATCGGCCGGTTCGGATCCTGAAGGCCGGCGCGGGCGCGGCGAACGGCGGTCGAGACCGCATGGACGGCCTCGGCCTGGCCGATGACGCGCTTGCCGATGGCCTGCTCCATCTTGAGCAGCTTCTCCTTCTCGCCTTCGAGCATCCGGTCCACCGGCACGCCGGTCCAGCGGCTGACGACCTGGGCGACGTGGTCGGCGGTCACGGCTTCTTCCATCAGGCCCGCGCCATTGGCATTGCCGTCGCCTTCGCCCTTGCCCTCGATCTCCGCCAGCTCCTTCTCGAGGCGCGGGATCTCGCCATAGGCCAGCTCGCCCGCACGCTGGTATTCGCCCTTGCGCTGGGCCTGCGCCAGCTCGTTGCGGGCCGCGTCGAGGCGGGTCTTCAGCTCGGCGGCGGTGCCGAGCTTGTCCTTCTCCGCCTTCCAGCGGGCGGTCAGCGCGTTGGAGCGCTCCTCGAGATCGAGAAGCTCCTTCGAGAGCCGCTGGAGGCGATCCTTGGAGCCGGCATCGGTCTCCTTCTTCAGGGCCTCCTGCTCGATGCGAAGACGCACGATCTCGCGGTCGATGCTGTCGAGTTCCTCGGGCTTGGAGTCGACCTGCATGCGCAGGCGGGCGGCCGCCTCGTCGACGAGGTCGATCGCCTTGTCGGGCAGGAAGCGGTCGGTGATGTAGCGGTTCGAGAGCGTGGCCGAGGCGACCAGCGCCGAGTCCGTGATGCGGACGCGGTGGTGCTGCTCGTACTTCTCCTTGAGGCCACGTAGGATCGACACCGTGTCCTCGACGGAGGGCTCGTTGACGAAGACGGGCTGGAAACGGCGGGCGAGGGCCGCGTCCTTCTCGACGTATTTGCGGTATTCGTCGAGCGTGGTCGCGCCGACGCAGTGCAACTCGCCGCGGGCGAGGGCCGGTTTCAGCAGGTTGGAGGCGTCCATCGCGCCGTCCGCCTTGCCCGCGCCGACCAGTGTATGCATCTCGTCGATGAACAGGATGATGCCGCCATCGGATGACGTGACCTCCTGCAGCACGGCCTTCAGCCGCTCCTCGAACTCTCCGCGATATTTCGCGCCAGCGATGAGCGAGCCCATGTCGAGGGCCATCAGCTGCTTGTCCTTGAGGCTTTCGGGCACGTCTCCGTTGACGATGCGCAGCGAGAGCCCCTCGGCGATGGCGGTCTTGCCGACGCCGGGCTCGCCGATCAGCACCGGGTTGTTCTTGGTGCGGCGGCTGAGCACCTGGATGGTGCGGCGGATCTCCTCGTCGCGGCCGATGACCGGATCGAGCTTGCCCTCGCGGGCTGCGGCGGTGAGGTCGCGGGCATATTTCTTCAGCGCGTCGTAGCTCTGCTCGGCCGAGGCGGAGTCGGCCGTGCGGCCCTTGCGGATGGTCTCGATGGCGGTGTTGAGCGAAGCGGGCGTGACGCCGCCCTTGGCCAGCGCCTGGCCGGCTTCGGTGTCCTTCTCGACGGCGAGGGCAAGCAGCAACCGCTCGACGGTGACGAAGCTGTCGCCGGCCTTCTCGGCCGCCTTCTCGGCGGTGGCGAAGACGCGGGCGAGGGCAGGGGTGAGGTAAAGGCCGCCACCGCCGCCGGTCACCTTCGGCATCCGGGCCACGTTGGCGTCATTGAGCTGCTTCACCGTGCGCGACTGGCCGCCCGCGCGGTCGATGAGCCCGGCGGCCATGCCTTCGGCATCGTCGGTCAGCGCCTTCAGCAGATGCTCGGGCGTGAACTGCTGGTGGTTCTCGCGCAGCGCGATGGTCTGCCCGGCCTGCAGGAAGCCCTTGGCGCGGTCGGTGTATTTGTCCTGATTCATGTCGTCACCCTTTCGCCCGCATGGCCCGCCCCGGCTGGCGACGGCGCCTGCTGCTCTTTAACGCCAGGGCCCCGATCGGCAGCCTCGGCATCACCTCATGTAGGTGTGGCATTCATGCAACGTAAGGGGTTGCCAGCGCGGCGTCGATGATCTTCGCTGGCGTTGATGAATCGCACCCGGCGGCCGGCCTGATCGATGCCAACCAAGCGCCAGCAAGCCCTCGCAAGGGCGCTGAGGACGTTCGCGCCGCTGATCCCCTATGGCGAGGCGCAGGACATCCTGGCGCGGGCGGAATCGGGCTCGCTCAGGGAGCTGGCGCCGAACGCCGCCGTGTGGCTGGCGCTGACCTCCCATGTGCGGCACCGCCACACCGATTATGACCGGCTGCTAGCCGAGGGATACGAGCGCGACGCGGCGCGTCATTTCGTGGTCGAGGACACCGAGCGGCAGCTGGCCGACTGGGGATGCACGCGGACGGTGCTGGACGAAGACTGAGCACGCCCGGCGCGTTAGCGCCGGCGGGCCCGTCGGGAGCGTTGGCCAAGCGAAGCCGCAATCAGCTGCGCTGGCCGATCGAGATCGCGTAGGCCGGCTGGCGCGCGGTGAACAGCGGATCGCTGGCGGGGCCGGCGATGCCCTCCGCCAGGTTCAGCGGATCGAAGAAGCGGCCGTCGCAGGTCTTGTTGTCCTCCACCGCGGTGATCGCCAGCGTTCCCAGCGTCACGGTGGGTCGCTTGTCCTCGTCGGTCCATTGCTGCGTGGCGTTCGCGCCTTCATCCGCGCTGCCGCCGCCCAGGATCGCGACCATCGCGAAGCCGGCCGGGGCGCGGGACGCGATGCGGCCCTTCAGCTCGTCGACCAGGAAGTCGGTCGGCTTTGCCTTGGCCTCGTCATCGGTCAGCCCGACCTCGCCGCCCAGCGGCACCATGCGGAACTTGACCAGCTGGCGGGCGCCGGCGGCATTGGTCAGCGTGTAGTTGTGGACGCCCCAGTAGCTGACGCCGACCCAGGAGCCCGGGATCGGCTTCGACGCGAGGTAGCGCCCCTGCAGCGTCGTCTCGGGGTTCGCGTCGGTGAAGGCCTTGATCCTGTCGGCGTCCGGCTTGCCGTCGGCGCCCGGCAGGCGAGCCTGGAGGAAAGCCTGCATCTGCTCGGGCGACTTCACGAAGTTGATCGGTGCGTTGATCATGACGAACTCGGTCTCGCCCGGGCCGCCGGCATCGAGCCTGAACGAGAAGCCGCGATTGCCGCCCCGCGCGCCATCCGCGACCTTGGGATTGCCGCCGCCGACCGAGAAGCGGGCCACGACGGGCGATGTGCGGGTGAAGACCGCCGACTTCGAGAGCGCCCGCGCCTCGGCGGTGGGCGCGAAGGTCCCGGTGAAGCACTGGCCCTTGGCGCCGCTCGGCCGGGCCATCTGCTTTCCGGCAAGCGTCCGCATGATCTCGACGATCTTCTCGGGATCGCCCGCCTGAGCGCTGGCCGGGCCGCCGCTTGCAAGGAGGCCCGATGCGGCCGTGAGCGCCAGCGCCACGGGCGCTGCGAGCATCGTGGAGACGGTCTTCTGCGTGAGGCGCGGCATGGTGTTCCTCCAATCGGGCAGCATTTTCTTGCACGGGGCGCAGCGGCCCCGCACCAGCTTTTTCGTCCAGGCCGCGCGCCGCATTACGGCGATCACGCCATCGTCATCGATCGGGGCAAAAGGCGCCCCGGACCCACATGGCATCGACGCTAGCCGATGGCCCGGAGCGACATCTCCTTTCTCAGGCCGTCGATGAACGAGCGGACCAACGGAACCGAGGTGCGCATGGGCGGCAGGACGGCGTAGATGCCGACGGTTCCGACCGACAGATGCGGAAGGATGGGCGCCAGTGCGCCCTCAGCGACGTGTTCGCTGGCAAGGAATTCGGGCAGCGCCGCCACTCCGGCACCGTAGAGGGTCAGGTTGCAGGCCGCCTCGGGGTCGTTGACGGTGCACCTGACCTTCATCGTGACGACCCGGACCGTGCCGGCGTCGTTCCGCGCGTCCCCGGCGAGGTCCAGAGAAACCTCCTTCAGCTCGGTATTGGAGGTATTGATCGCGGGCAACGCCGCCAGATCGTCCGGTGTCGTGACCCTGGCCGCGATCGAGGGCACCGCGAACAGCCGCAGCCGCGCGACGGCAAGCTGGGAAACGATCAGATAGGGCTCCACAGGGCGCTGGATCCTGATGGCAAGATCGAAATT
>JAIXZF010000457.1 GCA_027489835.1 Hyphomicrobiales bacterium | reverse complement strand
GCGTTCCAGGCGGGGCTGGGCTGGCCCCAGAAATTCTCCAGCGGGCCCGCGGCGCCAAAGAGGTTGGCCACCACGAGCGTGAGCAGCGATGCCGGATGCAGGCTTCCCTTGCCGGCGCCGTCGAGATCGATCGTCGGCCTGTTGGACTGCTCGGCCAGCATGAGCGTGAACATGATCGGGATGGCGGCGGTGACGATCGCAGCGAGGCCCATCGCCAAGAGCGGCCTGAGGCTGCGCCAGATGGCGCGCAGGGGCGTCGCCGACTGCGCGAAGGCCGCCAGCGTCAACCCTGCGAGGGTATAGCAGCCGATCAGGGCCACCTGGTCCCGCCCGAGGACCATCAGGCCCGCCGTGAAGCCCGCCGCGACGCCATAGCCGAGGCTCCGGCGCGCGAGCGCCCGCGACATCAGCCAGAGCGTGATGGCGAAGTAGCTCAGGCTCATCACCTGGCCGATGTGCTGGATACGCCATGACGCGGATGCGCCGAAGGCGAAGACGAGCGCCGCGGTCACCGCGCCGGCCGGGGCCCAGTCGCGGTCGCGGAACAGCATGGCCAGCGACAGCGCCCCCGCCAGCAGCGCGAGCAGCACCACCGCATCGCCGACGATGGGGTCGGGCCTGGGAAACAGCAACGCCGCCAGCAGATGGGGCGGGGAGAACACCAGCGATTGCGGATCGGCGATCTGGGGATGGCCGGCGAAGACATGCGGGTTCCAGAACGGGGCCTCCCCGCGGGCCAGCGAGGCGGCGAGGAATTGCAGCTGGGGCTGAAAATGCGCCTTCGCGTCCCACGGGATCGTCAGCGCGCCTGAAAGCCAGGCCCAGTTGAGGGCTGCCCAGAACAGCACGACGATGGCGACGACGCCCCAGGTCTCCTTGCGGGACCACGGGGACTGACGGTCGATCGGGAGGGAATCCCCGGGGCCTTGCGCCTGCTGCATGGGGCCGATCATAAACTCAAACGCCTGCCCGTCCGACCGGACGCGGCGGCCTGCCCACAGGCAATCGCGTCAGTCGGAGGGGGCGGCGCGGGCCATCAGCGCCTCCATGTCGATGTAGTGGCCGGCGCGGTCGCGCTTGGAGGCCAGATACTGGACATTGTGCTTGTTGGGGCGGCCGAGCACGCGGCGGCTGGCCTGAACCTCGAGCCCGGCATGCTTGATGGCGCCGATCTTGACCGGGTTGTTGGTCATCGCGACGACGCGCTTGACGCCGAGCTGCTTGAGCATGGCGGCGGCAAAGTCGAAGCGGCGCTGGTCGAGATCGAAGCCGAGAACTTCGTCGGCGTCGTAGGTGTCCCAGCCTTCCGACTGCAGCTTGTAGGCCCGCATCTTGTTGGAGATGCCGTTGCCGCGGCCCTCCTGGTCCAGATAGAGCAGGATGCCGCCCTGGTTCTCGGCCATCCAGCGCACGGTGTCGCGCAACTGGTCGCCGCAATCGCACTTCAGCGAGCCGAACAGGTCGCCCGTGAGGCAGGCGGAATGAAGCCGGACATGGACCGGCTCGGCCATGTCGAGATCGCCGACGATGATCGCGACCTGATCGCGCAGGCCTTCGCCGCCGCGGAAGACCACGAACTCCGTCCGGGGCGCGTCCTCGAGCGGCACCGGCGCGCGGCCGACGATGTGCAGTTCCTCGACCTGACGGGTGCGGAAGCTGTTGATGGCGATGGCGGCGACGCGAATGAGCGGCTCGTCGGCAACGGAGGCCGGCTCGACCGGGATGACCACGAGCGCCGGGATGATGAGCGAGAGCGCGGCGAGCTCGAGCGCGCTGACGTCGAGCGCGCTGGCGACGGCGACGGGCGCATCGAGACGCGCGTCGACCTTGAGCACGAGCTGTTCGATGCGCGCCATGTCGATGGAGGGCAGGGCAACGACGCCGGGCAGCTTGCGGCCGGCGGCGCCGAGGCGCCGCAGCCGCGCCGGCGGCAGCGCGAGGCGGCCCTTGCCCTGGGCGAACGCATCGAGAGAGGCGACGAAGGCGGCATCGATCAACTCGGCGGAGACGACCAGCGCCGAACCCTCGCCGCCCTCGACCAGCACCGGACGACCCGCGCGGAGCTCCGAGATGGCGCGATCGACGGCCACCATGTCCCGGCTGCGATCAAGCCCCAACGCCGAACGCTTCATGACGCTCATCAATGCACCATTCTTCCTGAAATCACGGGCCGGATCCGGCCATAAGCAGATTTACGAAGGATCCGATCAACCGGATGCACCCAAACATCGAACGCTTGAACCGAGCATGAACGTTGGGCCATGCTGTCGGTCGGGTTTCCGACGTCGCGGAGACGCATGGGAGAGGCGAGAACGACATGCAGCCAGCTGACGGAACGAGGCTCTACAGCCGACCCGCGAGACTGTTCCATTGGGTCACCTTCGGCTTCGTCGCCGTCATGGTGCCGGTCGGGATCATCATGACCGACCGCGGCGAACGCAACATCTGGGACGCCACTACCAACGGGCTCTACTCGGGCCACAAGCTGGCCGGCTTCATCCTGATGTTCATCGTCGCGGCGCGGCTGATCTACCGCCTTGCGAAGGGCGCCCCGCCGCCCGAGCCGACCCTGACCCCGCTGCAGAAAACCGTGTCCGGCCTGACGCACTGGGGCATGTACCTGCTGCTCTTCGGCATGTTCGCCACCGGCTGGCTCGGGATCTCGCTGTATCCGGCGCTGGACATCTTCGGCCTGTTCAGCCTGCCGGCGATCACGGGTCCCAACGAGGCCGCGGCGGGCCGCGTGCTCACCGCCCACAAGCTCGTCGCCTTCGCGCTGATGGGACTGATCGGGATGCATGTCGCGGCGGCCCTGTACCATGGCCTCATCCGCAAGGATGGCGTCCTGAGGCGGATGTGGCCGGCGAGGAGCTGAAGCGCGCATTCCACGCGCTCTGCGCGCCAATTGTCACCGCAATGTGACGGCCAAGCTCACGTTTGTCGAAAGCGCGCGGCCGTTCACGCCGGGCGGGTAAAGAGGTCGAGATGGCCGACGAGGCCCTGCCTCGCCCCGGCCTTCGCGGCAAGCCAGCCGGCGACGTCCGCCTCTTCCACGCGGCCTGTCTCCCGCACGGCGGAGGCGATGCCTGCCGTCAGGGCATCGACGAGGGCTCCATCCTGCGGGCCGAGCCGCCAGGGGCTGTCGGCGGTCTCGACGGCATGGCCGGCCCCCCTGAAGGCTTTGGCCATCAACGTGCAGGCATCGGGGCCGGCCGCGGGGCCGAAGCCCTTGTCCGAATGCTGGTGGGCGTGGAACGCTGCCACCATGGCCTCGTCGGCCGGGTGCGGCGGGTTCCAGAGCTCGCGGCCGTCATAGGTGAGCACGGTGTAGAGCGGCAGGCGACGGGTGGCCACCGCTTCGGCGAAGCGCTCGATCCAGGCCGGCGAGACGAGATCGAACAGTGCTGCGGCGGTGATGAGATCGGGCCGCCAGTCGAGCACGCGTTCGAGGTCCGCCATCAAGTCGGCCCGCCGGAAGTCCACCATCATGCGCTTGCCGTCCTTGGAGAGCAGCAACTCCTCGCCCGCTTCCTCGGCCTCGTCGGCCCAGTCGGTGAGCCGTTCGCGCGCGGCGGCGAGCAGGGCGGGGTCGTAATCCACCAGCGTCCAATGCTGGCTGTCGCCGAACAGCGCATATGAGCCACGCAGGTTGGAGCCAGCGCCGCAGCCCAGATCCATGATCGAGACGTGGTCCTGCCCGCCGAACCAGTCGGCGACGCGGGCGGCGAGCGCCCTGTCGACGGAGCGGTGGTCGACGGGCTCGCGAAGGGCTAGCCATTCGGGTGAGAAGCTCATGGGCAGGGTCCGGCCAGGTTCATGGTTTGATGGATTTCAGGACATCCGCGACGATGCGCGCCGTCTCGCCCCAGCGCGGCAGTTGCGCCGCCGCGGCCCAGGCCGCGTCGGCATGGCGGAAGCGGGCGGCGGAATCGCCGATGAGATAGGCGAGCGCGCCGGCAAGGCCCGCGGCGTCGCCGGGCTCGACCTTCTGCGCCGCGGCGTCCGGCAATTGCGCCGCGCCCGAGCCGGACAGCGTGGTGACGATGGGAAGGCCGCGGGCCAGCGCTTCGGTCAGCACCATGCCGTAGCCCTCGTAATGCGAGGACATGACGAAGATGTCGGCCGCGCGGTAGCTCCGGTCGAGCTGATCCGCCGGCATGGCGCCGCACAGGGTGACGCGGTGGCCGAGGCCGCGCGCGGCGATCAGCGCGCGGAGCTTTTCGGCATGGCCGGAGGCGCGGTCCTCCGCGCCGATGATCGTAAGCCGCCAAGGCAGCATGGCGATGGAGGACAGCGCCTCGATCATCACCTCGTAGCCCTTGCGCGGCGTGATCGAGCCGACGGCGAGCAGCCGCACCTCGGAGCCGGGCGGCTGCTCGATGGCGCGCTCTGCCGGTTCGACGCCGGGCTCCGCCACGGTGATGCGGCCGGCAGGCACGCCGAAATCGGCGGCGAGGATGTCGCGCGTGGCCGAACTCGTGACGATCACGGCGACTGCATAGCCGAGTGCCGCGCTCTCGAGGCGGCGCAACTCGGCGGCGCGGGCCGGCTCGAGGCCGGTCTCGAGGCCGAGCGGATGATGGCAGAGGGCGACGACGCGCCCGGCGAGACCCGCCGCCATGCCTGTCGGGAAGGCGCCATAGGCGAGGCCATCGATGAGGAGCGGCGTGCTCCAGTGCTCGGCGAGAAGAAGCCGGCTGGTCTCGGCGAGGTCGGCGTTGCTGGGAGCCGGGTAGGAGCCCGGCAGCTCCAGATGCGCGACCTCGACGCCGCAATCCGGCAGGAGGCGCATCACGTGACGGTCATAGGCGTAGCCGCCGGTCGGCTGGCCGATGTCGCCGGGGATCGCGAAGGCGACCCTCGTCACGCGAGGTAGCCCTCATAGGCGGCGCGGGCGAGGTCGGTCTCGTGCAGGGTGACGCGGATCTTGGCGAGGCCTTTGCCATCCTCGCCGAGCGCGCCAGCCTTCGCGGCCTTGGCGATCTCATCGAAGACGTATTTGCAGAGGAATTCGGTGGTGGTGAGGATGCCTTTGAACTGCGGCAGCTCGTCGAGGTTCTGATACTTCAGCGGCTTGAGCGTCTCCGCCAGCACGTCGAGCGCGGCGCCGATGTCGACCACGACGTTCTGCTTCGTCATCTCCTCGCGAAAGAAGGCGACGTCGACCACGAAGGTCGCGCCATGCATGTTCTGCGCGGGACCGAAAAACGGGTCCGGCAGCGAGTGGCCGATCATGATGCGGTCGCGGACTTCGACGGAGAACATGGGCTAGGTTCCTTGCAAAAATTGCGGATGAAACGTGATCGGTCATCGCGAGCGCAGCGAAGCGACCCATGTTCCGCGGCTTCTCGGCCATCGTGCTGGGTTGCTTCGCTTCGCTCGCAATGACAGGGCGACGGGCTTCATGTCGAGGCGTCCGAATAGCTCAGCACCGCCGTCAGCCCCCTGGCGCCGGGCGCGAACAGGGCCGGCAGACGGGCGGGGGCCTCTGAAAACGGGATGTCTTCGGTGATGAGCGCATCCAGCCGTTCGTCGGCCAGCAGTTCCAGCGCCTTCGCCATGCGCCGCGCGTAGTCCCAGCGTGGGCGGCGCGATGTGGCGACATGGCCGACCTGTGAGGAGACGAGCCTGAGCCGGCGCGAATGGAAGGCGCCCCCGAGAGCGACGGGGCTGAGGCCTTCGCCGTGCCAGCTGAGCTCGACCACGGCGCCCTCGAAGCCGGCGAGCTCGATGGCGCGGTTGAGGCCTGCGGCGCTGGCGGAAGCGTGGAACACGACGTCGCAGTCAGCGAGCCCGCCGCCATCGGCGCTGAAGGCGCAGCCCAGCGAGGCGACGAGCGGCGCGCGCGACGGCTCGGGGTCGATCACCGTCACCTCAGCGCCGGGAAGCCTCGCCGCGAGGCTCGCGACGAGAAGGCCGACCACGCCGGCGCCCACCACGGCGATGCGGTCGCCCGGGCCAGCGCCTGAATCCCAGAGCGCGTTCAGCGCCGTCTCCATGTTGGCGGCAAGCGTGGCGCGGCGCGGCGGCAGCCCATCCGGCAGGAGCGTGAGGCGCTCAGGCGGCAGGGCGAAGCGTTCCTGATGGGGATGCAGCGCGAAGACAGGGCGGCCAAGGAGATGGACGGGGCCGGCTTCGACGATGCCGACGGCGCAATAGCCGTACTTCACGGGAAAGGGGAACGATCCGCCCATGGAGGGGCCGGCCATGGCGCCAAACTGGCTTTCAGGCACGCGGCCCTCGAAGACAAGGCGCTCCGTTCCGCGGCTCACGGCGCTCCACAGCGTCCTGACGATGGATTCGCCGGGGATGGGGGC
>JAIXZF010000169.1 GCA_027489835.1 Hyphomicrobiales bacterium | reverse complement strand
TATCCCATCCTGATCGTGCTCGCCACGATCGGCATGATGATGATGATCTCGGCGAACGACCTGATTTCGCTCTATGTCGGCCTCGAGCTGCAGTCGCTGGCGCTTTACGTCGTCGCTGCTATGAACCGGGACGACGCGAAGTCCTCCGAGGCGGGCCTGAAGTACTTCGTGCTCGGCGCGCTGTCCTCCGGCATGCTGCTCTATGGCGCCTCGCTGATCTACGGCTTCACCGGCACCATCACCTATGAGGGGATCGCGGCCTCGCTGGCGCACACCGCCGAAGGCGGCCACCGCATCGGGCTGGGGCTTGTCTTCGGCCTCGTCTTCGTCTCGGCGGGCCTCGCCTTCAAGATCTCGGCCGTGCCGTTCCACATGTGGACGCCGGACGTCTACGAGGGCTCGCCCACGGCGGTGACGGCCTTCTTCGCCGCCGCGCCGAAGATGGCCGCCATGGCCATGACGGTGCGCATTTTCGTCGGCGCTTTCCCCGCCGCCATCGGCGACTGGCGGCAGATCGTCATCTTCATCGCCGTGGCCTCCATGGCTCTTGGCTCCTTCGCCGCCATTGGCCAGCGCAACATCAAGCGCCTGATGGCGTACTCCTCCATCGGGCATATGGGCTTCGCGCTGGTCGGCCTCGCAGCCGGCACGGTCAATGGCGTGCAGGGCGTGGCCGTCTACATGGCGATCTACCTGATCATGACACTGGGCGCCTTCGCTTGCATTCTGTGCATGCGCCGTGATGGCCGCCTGGTCGAGGACATCGAGGAATTGGGCGGGCTGTCGCAGTCCCAGCCGGTCATGGCCTTCTTTCTGGCCATGCTGCTGTTCTCGCTGGCGGGCATCCCGCCGCTGGCCGGCTTCTTCGCCAAGTTCTACGTCTTCACCGCCGCCATCGAGGCCAAGCTCTATTACCTCGCCGTCATCGGCGTGCTGACCAGCGTGGTGGGCTGCTACTACTATCTGCGCATCGTGAAGATCATCTATTTCGACAAGCCGCGCGGCGCGTTCGAGACGATGACGCCAGCGCTCAAGGGCGTTCTGGCCATCTCCAGCGTCGCGATGCTGGTGTTCTGGCTGGTGCCGGGCCCGCTCGTGTCGGCGGCTCAGGCTGCCGCCAAGTCGCTGTTCTGATCGCGCCGGCCTGCCGCCAGTGACGGGGCTCATGCTGGCTCCCGAGGCGCTGGCCGCCGGTCATTGCCTCATCCACCGCGCCGCAGTGCTATCGACCATGGACGAGGGCAGGGCGGTGGTCGCCGCCGGCAGCCCTTCACCCGTCTGGATCGTCGCCGACGAACAGCTCTCCGGCCGGGGACGCCACGGCCGTGTCTGGACGTCGCCGCCCGGCAACCTCTACGCGACGCTGGCGCTGCCGAACCCTTGCGAACCTGAGCGAGCCCCTGAGATTGGATTCGTCGCGGGCATCGCCCTGCACAGCGCCGTCGCCGAGGTGACGGGCCTTGCGCCGCCCGATCTCGCCGTGAAATGGCCAAACGATCTCCTGCTGTGCGGCGGCAAGCTTGCAGGCGTGCTGCTCGAAGGCTCGACAGGCGCGCATGGCTTCGGGCTTCTCGTCGGCTTCGGGGTCAACATCGCGTCTGCGCCGTCGGGCACGCCCTATCCGGCCGCATCGCTGTCGGACTTCGCGGTGGAGCGCGATGCGCTTTTCGCGGCGCTGGCGCGCAACTGGGCGGCCGAGTGGGCGCGCTGGCGGAGCGGCTTCGACATGACGCGAAGTGCCTGGCTGGCGGTCGCCGCCGGCATCGGCCGGGAGGTCACGATCCGCCCGCCATCGGGCGAACTGCGCGGCGTTATGAGCGGCATCGACGCACGGGGCCGCCTCCGCCTCGTCACCGCCGCCGGCGAGCGCATCGTCGATGCGGGCGACCTGTACTTCGGAGCCGGCGATATCGCGCCCTCTTGAGCGGGATGGCCCCGCTTGCCGCGCCAATTGCCATTGACCCCGCGTGCATTACCCTTACTGACGAAAGGCATGGCACAGGCAGATCAGCTCGTCTTCTGTCCGCTCGGCGGATTGGGCGAAATCGGAATGAACGCGGCGCTCTACGGCTTCGGGCCGGAGCGCGGCCGAAAATGGATCCTCGTGGATTGCGGCGTCACCTTCGCCGGGCCCGAGGCGCCGGGCGTGGACCTCATCCTGCCGGACCTCTCCTTCATCGAGGAGCGCCGCAAGGACCTGCTCGCGATCATCATCACGCACGCCCATGAGGATCACATCGGCGCGCTGGCGGCGCTGTGGCCGAAGCTGCGCGTACCGGTCTGGTGCACGCGGTTCGCTGCGGGCCTGCTCGAGACCCGCAAGCTCAACGAGCCGGGCGCGCCCAAGATCCCGCTACACGTCGCCGTGCCGGGCGTTGCCTACGAGTTCGGGCCCTTCTCCGTCGAATTCATCAAGATGGCCCATTCCATCCCCGAGAGCTGCGGCCTCGCCATCCGCACCCCGGCCGGCCTCGTCGTCCACACGGGCGACTGGAAGATCGACGACACCCCGCATGTCGGCTGGGCCACGGACAAGGCGCGGCTGGAAGCCTTGGGCGACGAGGGTGTCCTCGCCATGGTCTGCGACTCGACCAACGTGATGCGCGACGGTGTCAGCCCCGGCGAGGCCGACGTCGCTGCGACGCTGACCGAGTTGATCCGCACTGCGCCGGGCCGGGTCGCGCTGACGACCTTCGCCTCCAACGTGGCGCGCATCCGCGCCGTCGCCGAGGCGGCCAAGGCCTGCAAGCGCGAGGTGGTCGTGGTCGGCCGCGCCATGGAGCGCGTCATCGACGTCGCGCGCGAATGCGGCATGCTGGACGACCTGCCGGATTTCCGCAGCGCGCAGACCTACGGCTACCTGCCGCGCGAGAAGGTCGTCGCTATCCTCACCGGCAGCCAGGGAGAGCCGCGCGCCGCGCTGGCGCGGATCGCCGAGGACGAGCATCCGGAGATCGCCCTGTCGCCGGGCGATCGGCTGATCTTCTCATCCCGCACGATTCCCGGCAACGAGAAGGCCGTGGGCAAGATCATGAACGCGCTCTCCCTGCAGGGCGTCGAGATCATCACGGACCGCAGCGCGCTAGTTCATGTCTCCGGACATCCCCGCCGCGAGGAAATGAAGCGCATGTATGCCTGGGTCCGGCCGAAGATCGCCATTCCCGCCCATGGCGAGCCGCTGCACCTCACCGAGCACGTCAAGCTGGCGAAGGAACTCGGCGTGCCGAACGTCCTCCTCGCGACAAATGGCGACATGATCGAGTTGAGCGAGCGGGGCGCTGCCAAGATCGACGACGTGCAGGTCTCGCGCGTTTTCCAGGATGGCGACCTCAAGATCGGGGCTGGCGAGAAGACGGTGCCGGAGCGGCGCAAGCTGTCCTTCGCCGGAATCGTCTCGGTCGCCATTGCCATAGACGACAAGGGCAACATCGCGGGCGACCTCGAAGTCGCCTGCATGGGCATGCCGTCCAAGACGCTCGACGGCGACAGCTTCGAGGACGTCGTCAACGACGCCGTTCTGGACCTTGTGGAGAACATGCCCAAGCAGCGCCGCCGCGACCCCGAGGGGCTGCGCAACGCCATCGAGCGCGCCGTCCGCGGCGCGGTCGGGGAGGAATGGGGCAAGAAGCCCGTCGTCCATGCGCTGGTGATCGAGGTCTAGCGCGCAACCTCAGGCGTATGGGCCAGATACCTGCAGCGAGGAGACCCCGATGATCGGCCGCCTCAACCATGTCGCCATCGCTGTGCCTGATCTGGCCGCTGCGACGGCGCGCTACCGCGATGCGCTCGGCGCGCGCGTCACCGCCCCGCAGGCGCTGGCCGAGCATGGCGTCACCGTGGTGTTCGTCGAACTGCCGAACACAAAGGTCGAACTGCTCGAGCCGCTCGGGGAGGCCTCGCCCATCGCACGCTTCCTTGAGAAGAACCCCGAGGGCGGCGTCCATCACATCTGCTACGAGGTCGAGGACATCATTGCGGCGCGGGACCAGATGAAGGCGATGGGCGCGCGCGTCCTCGGCGATGGCGAGCCCCGGATCGGCGCCCACGGCAAGCCCGTGATCTTCCTTCATCCCAAGGACTTCTGCGGCGCTTTGACCGAGTTGGAACAGGTCTGATCCTGCCCGATGTAGAGCCGGCCGCCCCGCGCGGGGCCGCCAAGGAGAATTGAGGCATGTCGCCGCTGGCCGCTTTCGCGATCTACTTCGTCATCTGGTGGACCGTGCTGTTCTGCGTGCTGCCCATCAACGTGCGCAGCCAGGCCGAGCAGGGTGAGATCACGGCCGGCACCGACCCGGGCGCGCCCGCGTCGCCCGACCTGCTGCGCAAGGCGTTGCTGACCAGCGTGTTGTCGCTGCCCGTGTTCGCGATCGTCTGGTGGCTATGGGTCTGGGCTGAATTCTGAGCGGGCAGTGCCTGCCGATTGCCCAGGGCAGGAAGGCGCGATGCTCCCAAAAAGAAAAAGCAAGGCCGAAGCCTTGCTTGCGAAATTTGATTTTTTCCCGAAGCGCGGCGCGCTTTGAAAGCGCGTTCTCGACACCGACCGGGCGTTTGCTCCTCCCGAGACCTGGACCGCCGGAGACTCTTGTCGAGCGCCCCTCGCGTGACCAACGTTGAAACGGTACCCGATGTTTTTCGTACTGTCACCATTTTTAGCATGCCTGCCTCAAATTTTCGCATGGAATGAGGGGCTTGAACTGCAGCGGTTTCGTTCGGTCACGTTATGGGCTGATTTCGGCCCATCCTTCTTGTCATCGCGGGGCTGGCTCGCTACCCACGCTTGCCTGTTTGCCTCGCATCAGCGGAGAAGATCATGACGTTGAAACTTTGGGCCGCCGCGTTCGCGATGACGGCCACCGCGGCTTTCGTCGGCGTGGCGCCTGCGCATGCGCAGGGCGCGCCCGATCCGCAGAACACGGTCGTGCTGGAGACCAAGGATGGCCGCGTCACGATCAGGCTCAGGCCCGACCTGGCCCCCCGTCATGTCGACCAGATCAAGACGCTCACCAAGCGCGGCTTCTATGACGGCATCGTCTTCCACCGCGTCATCGACGGCTTCATGGCGCAGACGGGCGATCCGACCGGCACCGGCACCGGCAAGTCCGACCTGCCGAACGTTCCGGCGGAGTTCAGCCGCGAGCCGTTCCGCGTCGGCTCGGTCGGCATGGCGCGCGCGCAGGATCCGAATTCCGCCAACTCGCAGTTCTTCATCTGCTTCGAGGGCTGCGGTTCGCTCACCGGCCAGTACACGCTGTTCGGCGACGTGGTCTCGGGCATGGATGTCGTGCGCAAGATCAAGAAGGGCGACAGCGCCGCCAACGGCGCGGTGCGCGCTCCCGACCGCATCGTCAGCATGAAGCTGCTCGCCGACGCGCGCTGACCGCGATCCCTCAACCCCAAGCCGGCGCCGCGCGCCGTCCCATTCTCACCTGGAAACCATCATGAGCCTCGATCCCCAGAACACGCTTGTCCTCGAAACCACCAAAGGCAAGGTCGTCATCGCCATGCGCCCCGACCTCGCGCCGAACCATGTCGAGCGCATCAAGACCCTGGCCCGCCAGGGCTTCTATGACGGCATCAAGTTCCACCGCGTCATCGACGGCTTCATGGCGCAGACCGGCTGCCCTCACGGCACCGGCACCGGCGGTTCGGACATGCCGGACCTCAAGCAGGAATTCTCGGCGGAATCGCATGTCCGCGGCACCTGCTCGATGGCGCGTGCGGCCAATCCGAACTCCGCGAACTCGCAGTTCTTCATCTGCTTCGAGGACTCGGCCTGGCTGAACAAGCAGTACACGGTCTGGGGCCAGGTCGTCGAAGGCATGGAGAATGTCGACCGCATCAAGCGCGGCGAGCCCGTGCGCGATCCCGATTCGATCGTCTCGATGAAGGTCATGGCCGACGCCTGACCCAGGGTTGCGGCTGACGCCATGGATGTCGCGCGGTTCGACTTCGAGCTGCCGGAGCGCCTGATCGCGCTGAGGCCGGCGGAGCCGCGCGACATGGCCCGGCTCCTGCTCGTCCGTCCGGGTGACGCGGAGGCGTTGGCGGATCACGTCGTCAGGGACCTGCCGGATCTGCTGCGCCCTGGCGACGTTCTGGTGCTCAACGACACGCGGGTGATCCCCTCGCGCCTGCGCGGCGTCAGGCTCAAGGACGGGTCCGGCGCCCGCGTCGAGATCATGCTCCACAAGCGCGAGGACGCCTCGCGCTGGCTGGCGTTCGCACGCCCGGCCAAGAAACTCGCCCCCGGGGACGTCGTCCGTTTCGGACACGATGCAGACGGCGGCGCCTGCGCGCTGTCGCGGATGGATGCGACCGTTCTGTCGAAGGGCGAGGGCGGCGAGGTCGAGCTCGCGTTCGAGCTGTCGGGCCCGGCGCTGGACGAGGCCATCGCGCGGATGGGGGAGTTGCCTCTGCCGCCCTACATCGCCGGCAAGCGGCCGACCGATGCCCGCGACTCGGCCGATTACCAGACCGTCTATGCAAGGGCAGACGGCGCCGTGGCCGCACCGACGGCGGGCCTGCATTTCACGGACGACCTTTTCCAGCGGCTCGACGCGCGTGGGATTTCCCGCGAGTTCGTCACGCTGCATGTCGGGGCAGGCACTTTCCTCCCCGTGAAGGCCACCGACACGCGAGACCACCGGATGCATGCCGAATGGGGCAGCGTCAGCGAGGATGTGGCGCGCCGGCTCAACGCGGCGCGGGCGGCCGGCGGCCGGGTCGTCGCCGTCGGCACGACCTCGCTGAGGCTCCTCGAGAGCTGCGCGCGCGCCACAGGCGCCATCGCCCCGTTCTCGGGCGACACCTCCATCTTCATCACGCCGGGCCATGTCTTCCGAGGCGTGGATGCGCTGATGACCAACTTCCATCTGCCGCGGTCGACGCTGTTCATGCTCGTCTCCGCCTTCAGCGGGATTGACACGATGCACGCGGCCTATGCCCACGCGATGGCCTCCGGCTACCGCTTCTACTCGTACGGCGATTCTAGCCTGCTCTTTCCGGCGCGCTGAGCCGGGCGGGAAGTGTCTCGCGTTGCCGGATCGGCTGTGCTAACCCCGCGCGACATCCCGAAAACCGCATCCGCCGTGAAGCCCGAGCATGACCGACAACTTTCTGCGCGAAATCGACGAGGAGGTTCGCCGCGACAAGGTCGCCGAACTCTGGCGCAAGCATTCCACGCTGATCATCTCTCTCCTCATCCTGCTGGTGCTGGCCGTCGGCGGCTGGCGCTTCTGGCTGCATCGCCAGGAGCTGGCGGCGCAGGCGGTCAGCGCGCGGCTTGAAGGCGCGCTCAAGGCATCGCGCGAGAACCGTGGCGAGGAGGCCGAAAAGACACTTGGCGAACTCGCCCAGGAGAGTGCAGGCGGCTACCAGCTCGTGGCCCGCTTCAGGCTGGCCTCGGAAGCGGCCCGCCGTGAGCCTGCCGATGGCGCACGCATGTTCGACGCGCTCGCCGCCGACGCCGCCGTCGAGCCGGCCTTCCGCGACCTCGCGCGCATCCGCTCTGCCATGCTCAAGGTCGACGCCGCGCCCTATGCCGAGATCAAGGCCGCGCTCGAGCCGCTCGCCGGCGCGGCCGGCATGTGGCGGCATACCGCCCGCGAGCTGCTGGGCGTATCGGCGCTCAAGGCGCAGAATCTCGACGAGGCGGGCCGCTGGTTCGACCAAATCGTCATCGACCGCGACGCGCCGCAGGCGCTTCGCCAGCGTGCCGATCTCTATCTCGCGCTGGTGCGGGGCGGCCCGGTCGAGGTGAAGTGAGCGCGCTTCGCTTCGCCCGGCCCGGC
>JAIXZF010000313.1 GCA_027489835.1 Hyphomicrobiales bacterium | reverse complement strand
CTGCTGCGCGTGATGCCGGACTATTCGGGCGGGCGGCGCGTGGCGATCCACGGCGTCTATCCGAGCCGTCGGCACATGGAGCAGAAGGTCCGCTCCTTCGTCGACTTTCTCGCAGCCCTATACGGGCCGACGCCCTACTGGGATGAGGGCCTCGAACTGGGCGGCCTTGATCCGGCCACGCCATCCTGATCCAGATCAAGGACGGCGCCGCAAGCGGGTGCACAGTGCCGGACGATCAACCGGAGCCCTGCCGATGTACAAGACGATCCTCGTCCCGATCGACCTCGCCGATGTCGACGTGGCCCGCCCCGCCATCGATGCGGCCGTCGAGCTGGCGTCGGCCTCCGGCGGCACCCTGCGCCTCGTGACGGTGCGCTCGCTGCTGCCTGTCACCTACATGGAATACGTGCCGGCCGATTTCGACGTGACCGCCAAGGCCGACGCCGAGAAAGAGCTGGCGGCGCTCGCCGGATCGATCGCGCTGCCGGCAGGCAAGGTCACGTCGGTCGTCCGCCTCGGCTCGATCTATGGCGAGGTGCTCGAGGAGGCCAAGGCCTGCAAGGCCGACCTGATCGTGGTCGGATCGCACAGGCCCAGCATGGCGACCTACCTTCTGGGATCGAACGCAAAGACGATCGTGCGCCACGCGGTGTGTTCGGTGCTGGTGGTGCGCTGATATCGTGATTCAAGCCGCTGAAGCAGGCAAATCACGAGTCGCCCCAAGCGCTTGGAGGATGGCGCTGAGATCCTGAATCCGGCGCCTCACGCGCCGATTCAGGCGGTGGGCGCTGGCGGCTTCGGCATGAGATGCTGGGGGACCTCGCCCGGCCGCAGCCGGATTGGCCGGTTGAGCATCACCATGGGCACCATCTGCCACAGGGCGATGACCCCGAGCAGCACCCCGATCCACATCGCGCCCGAATAACCCTGCGCCCAGGCGCGGAAGGCGAAGAACGCCATCATCGCGACCGAGATGCCCGCCACGGCCGCGAACAGTCCCCAGGTCACCGGGGGCTTGCCGGCGAGGAAACGCGCCTCGGGGTTGAGCCGTGCGATCGCGGTTGCCACCGCGGTGACGAAGGCGACGTAGCGCGGGCCGCCGCGCTCGACCTCGACGAGCGAGCGCCAAGACGTGTCGCCGAAGGTGATCGTCTTGCCGTCCTTCAGCCTGAGCTCCGTGACGTAGCCGGTCGAGGCCACATTGCCCGGCTTGAAGGTGAAGCGGACCTGCTCGACCGCGGCGAGCTTCACCCGGTCGATCTTCCGGGTCGAGTCGATCACCAGCTCGTCCCCTTCGAGGCGGTAGGCGAGGTCGAAGCCGATCGGCTTCGGGCGCTGCCGGTAGGTCGGGATCTCGGGATCGTCCGGGGTTTCGGGCAGGGCCTTGAACAGCGACATGGCCGCCGCTGTAGGCGCGATCGGGCGCGGGCGCAACGGCGACGTGCCGGGCAAGCGCCGGAACCTTCGGCGCGGGATCACGTTTCCGGACGGCGATTGGGGGATGAGGGCTTCGCGCAGGCAGAGCCCGCACATGCCGGGCAGAAAGGCGACCCGCAGTGTCCATCTCCAACAGCCCGCCCGTCCGGACGCTTCGCCCGCTGCGCGCCGCGCGTGCGCTGCTCGCCCTCGCGGCTTCGGCCTGCACCCCCATCGGCGCCTACAACGTGGTGGCGAGCGGAGATCCCGGCAGCCGCGCCATCGCGCGGAACGTGCCGTTCGGCGAGAAGGCCCGGCACCGGCTCGACATCTACGCGCCGACCGGACCCGTCTCCGGCGCCCCCGTCATCGTGTTCTTCTATGGCGGCTCGTGGAACAGCGGGCGGCGGGAGGACTACGCCTTCGCCGGCCGTGCTTTAGCGGCAATGGGCTATGTGACCGTGGTGCCCGATTACGGGCTCGCCCCGGCCGTGGTCTTCCCCGAATTCCTCGAGGACGGGGCCAAGGCCGTGGCCTGGACCGCCCGCAACATCGCGCGCCATGGCGGCGATCCGCGGCGGCTCGCGCTGGTCGGGCACTCGGCGGGCGCCTACAACGCCGCGATGCTCGCCCTCGACGCCCGCTTCCTCACGCAGGAGCGGGTCGACCCGGCCATCGTCCGGGCCTTCGTGGGGCTTGCGGGCCCATACGACTTCAAGCCGCTGGCGTTGCCAGTCGGGGTCGCGACCTTCGGGCACTTTGCCGACCTCGAGCAGACGCAACCTGTTAACTTCGTCCGGTCCAACGCGCCGGCCACCCTGCTCGCTGTCGGCCTCGATGACGAGACGGTCGTGCCAGCCAACAGCTATTCGCTCGAGGCGCGGCTGAAAGCCAAGGGGGCCGAGGTCGAGCTCAAGCGCTATCCGGGGCTCGACCATGTCGACATGATCCTCGGCCTGCCGCTGCTGACGCGCCACAGCCGAAAGCCCCTCGCGCAGGACGTCGCCGCCTTCCTCGGCCGCCATCTCGCCGCTGACGGCGCGGGGGCGGAGCCGGCCCGCGCCGGGCGCAGTATGGCCGAGGCCGGGCGCTGACAGGAGCGGGCGCATCCGAGGCGCCCTGCGCGGCGTAGCCCACGTGTCGCCCAGCCTACGGCCGGCTGCGCCTCGGAGACCGCGCATGTTCAAGCCCCTCGACCCGCCTTGGCCGACGCGGCGCCGGCCGGCTTCCGACTGGCCGCTCAGGCTGGCGCTCGCGCTGTTCTACGGCGTCGCGGGCATCCTGCATCTCGTGCGCCCTGAGCCGTTCATCCGCATCGTTCCGGAGATGCTGCCCTGGCCTGCGGCGATCGTGCTGGTGACGGGGCTTGTCGAAATCGGGGGCGCTGCGTTGCTGCTGGGGCGGCGAACCCGGCGCTTTGCCGGCGCCGCGCTGGCGCTCTACGCGCTCGCGGTCTGGCCCGCGAACTTCCGTCACGCCTTCGCCGGCATCGACATCGCGGGCGTGCCGACGGGCTGGTGGTACCACGCGCCCCGGCTGGCGCTGCAGCCCGTGCTGATGCTGGCGGCGCTGCGGGCCGGCGGCTGGTTCAGCGCGACAAGGCCTTGATGGCGCGGTCGAGGCCTTCGAGGTTGAGCGGGAACATGCGCCCGCCCATGATCTTGCCGATCATCCCGGTGGAATGGGTGTAGGACCAGCGCACGGACGGCACCGGGTTGAGCCAGACCGATTTGGGGAAGCGCTCGACGAGGCGCGTCATCCAGACCTCGCCCGCCTCCTCGTTCCAGTGCTCCACCGAGCCGCCGGGCTGGACGATCTCGTAAGGGCTCATCGCGGCGTCGCCGACGAAGACGCAGCGGTAATCGGCCGGAAAGGTGCGCAGGATGTCCCAGGTCGGGATCGTCTGGTCATGGCGCCGGCGGTTCTCGCGCCAGACGCGCTCATAAGGGCAGTTATGGAAGTAGAAGTGCTCGAAATGCTTGAACTCGGCGCGCGCGGCCGAGAACAGCTCTTCGGCCTGCTCCACATGCCAGTCCATCGAGCCGCCGACATCGAGGAAGAGAAGCACCTTCATGGCGTTGCGCCGCTCTGGCCTCAGCTTCACGTCGAGATAGCCATGCTCGGCGGTGGAGCGGATGGTGTCGTCGAGATCGAGTTCCTCGGCCGCTCCGGTGCGGGCGAACTTCCGCAGCTTGCGCAGGGCAAGGCGCATGTTGCGCACGCCAAGCTCGCGCGTATCGTCGAAATCCTTGAACTCGCGCTTGTCCCAGACCTTCACCGCCCGGAAGTTGCGGTTGCCGTCCTGGCCGATGCGGACGCCTTCGGGGTTGTAGCCATATGCGCCGTAGGGTGAGGTGCCGGCGGTGCCGATCCATTTCGAGCCGCCCTGATGCCGGCCCTTCTGCTCCTCGAGGCGCTGGCGCAGCGTCTCGAACAGCTTGTCCCAGCCGAGCGCCTCGATCTGGGCCTTCTCTTCCTCGGACAGCGTCTTCTCGGCCAGCTTGCGAAGCCAATCCTCGGGAATCGCGGCCGCCTCCAGCCCCTGGCCCAGCGTCTCCACGCCCTTGAAGACATGGGCGAAGACCTGATCGAAACGGTCGAGGTGCCGCTCGTCCTTCACGAGGCAGGCGCGGGCCAGGTAATAGAAGTCCTCGACGCGGTAGCCGGCCAGGTCGGCCTCGACGCCTTCCAGAAGCGTCAGCAGCTCGCGCAAGGTAACGGGCACCTTCGCCGCGCGCAGCTCGGTGAAGAGATCGAGGAACATGTCCCGAAGCTAGGCATCGGCGCGCTGCTTGTCACGCCTCAGCGCGCGGTGCCGATCAGAAACCAGATTGCGACCGCCGCCAGCGACAGGGCCAGCACGCGGCGCACCCGGCGCATGCGCGCTTCATCCAGCAGCGCGCGGCGCGCTCCATCGGCCAGAAGCACCACGGCCGCGTGGATGATGGTGGCGACGACGACATAGGACGAGGTCAGGATCGCGAGCTGCGCGCCGACGCCGCCCAGCTCGGGCTTGAGGAATTGCGGAAGCATGGCGACGTAAAAGACCGCGGCCTTCGGGTTGAGCAGGTTCGCCATCAGCCCGCGTCTGAACAGCATCCAGCCATCCCGCGCGTCAGCGAACTCCGAGCGCTCATCGGCCTGTGCCCATGCTTCCCAGGCCAGCCAGAACAGATAGGCCGCCCCGGCCCAGCGCAGGGTCTGGTAAAGCCAGGGCGTCGCCTCGATCATAGCTCCCACACCCAGCGCCGCGAGCGCCCCAATGACGGACAGTCCCAGCGCGACCCCCGCGACGGCGGCGAGGCCGGCCAGCCGGCCGCGATCCAGAGCGACATGGGCGAGATAGGCCATGTTCGGGCCCGGCGTCAGCTCGACCAGCGTGGCGGCGATGAGGAAGGCCGGCAGAATGGCGAAGGCCAGGTCCACGATGCGGCCTCAGCTGCTCGGGTTCTTCTCGCCGGCAGTGCGCCGCGCCCTCAGCTTGGCGACCGAGGTGCGCGCCTCGCCGCGATCGATGGTCTGGAACTCGGCGCGGAACTGGTCGCGCCGCTCATGCACAGAGGCAATAGCGATGCCGAGCGGGATGCCGGCCCCGATCAGCGTCGCCTCGGCCAAATGCAGGCTGGCCTCGAAGGCTTCCGGCACGGCTTCGGTCACGCCGCGCTCGTAGAGCTGGCGGGCATGGGCGCGGTCGCGGGCGCGGGCGACGATGATGACGTCGCTGCGCAGCGCGCGCACCGTGCGCGCCACGGCCTCGACCGCGACGCGGTTGTCCATCGTCACCACCACCGCCGAGACGTCGGCAATGCCGCAGCGGTGGAGGAACTCCGGCCGCGAGGCATCGCCGTAATAGACGGGGCGCCCCGCCTTGCGGCCCTGCGCCACCGAAGCGGGATCGGTGTCCACCGCGAGGTAGGGCACGCGGTTCTCCTCCAGCATCGAGCCGACCAGCTGGCCGACGCGGCCATAGCCGGCGATGATGACCTTGGGCCGGCCGGCGAGATCGGGCTCGACCAGCGCCTCTTCCGGCAGCGT
>JAIXZF010000281.1 GCA_027489835.1 Hyphomicrobiales bacterium | reverse complement strand
TCGAGGCTTTCTACCTGACGGCGCAAGGCGACGTGTTCATCGGCCAGAGCGGGCAGAACATCGTCTTCGGCGGCAATGGCGGCGACAACCTGTTCGGCGGGGTCAACGCCAATGACTGGCTCTTCGGCGAGGGCGGCGCGGACTTCATCTCGGGCGGCAACTTCGACGACCTGCTCTCCGGCGGTTCGGGGGCCGACACCTATGCCTTCGCGAGCTGGGTCGGCAACGGCTTCGACTCGATTCTCGACTTCGTCTCGGGGCAGGACAAGGTCCAGCTCACCGGCTCGGGCTTCGGGCTGCTCGCCGGCACGGCCATCACCAATGGCTTCAACTTCATCGCCGCCGCCTCGCCCTTCGCCATCAGCGCGCAGGGCACGCTGCTCTACGCCACCGGTGTCGGCATCCTTTACTACGATCCCGACGGTTCGGGCGTGGGCGCGGCCATCGCGCTCGCCCAGATCGCCGGCGCGCCGACGCTCGCGGCCAGCGACTTCGTCGTAGCTTGAAGGTTAGGCCAGCGCATTCGAGACCGTTCCCCGCCCGCTCGTCCCACCCGCCGCTCCGTCGCACGTCCCGGCGACGTTGACGCTGCGTTGCAAAGGCGCATAGCGTAAAGGTCAGAGGGAGGACCGCGCCATGGCGACACCTGTCAAGACGGTCAACGACTTCTATCTGGCCGCGCCTGGAGTGCCGGCCTTCTACAATCTGCCCAACGGGTTGTTGATTTCGCCCGTCATCACCGGCCTGACCACCGGGACGATCAAGGTGACGGCCACCCAGACCGAGAACGGATTCTATTACGGCGGCGTCTTCACGGTCTCCTACCGCGGCGTCGTCACCCCGCCCTGGCAGAACCCGACCGACCCCAACACGCCCGGTTACGTGGGCAGCATTTACACCAGCGCCTTCGCCGACGGATCCTACGGCTTCGTATGGGACCAGAGGGGCACGCTGCTTTCGCCCGGCGGAATCTCCGACCAGAACGTCTACGGTCGCTCTGCGGTCGCGACGCAGTTCACCAATCCGGCGACAACGTTCACCGTCGCCGCGGTGCCCAGTTCGAACGATTTCCTTGTCGACAGCCTCGTGACCACCGATGGCCGGGTCGCCTCGCTCGTGCTCGGTGGCAACACGTCCGGCTCGCAGACCTTGCGCCTGTACTTCTCGAATCCGGATGGATCGGGGCTGAGCTTCGTGTCGCTCTCCGCCTATCCGGCGTCCGGCGGCTTCCTGCCCTGGTATCAGATGGCGCAGCAGCCCGATGGCAGCTTCCAGGTCTTCGCGATGACAGGAGGCAACCTGCTCATCTCCGAGGTGAGCAGCGCCGGAGTCTACGATTCATGGGCCAACACCTATAGCATCGTGGGGGCTCCACCGCCCATCAAGAGCCACGACGTCGCCGCCGTGGTCGGGCAGAACGGCTCCAGCCAGGGCACGTTGCAGGTCTTCGAGGAGAATGTCAGCGCTACGAGCTGGAAGCTGACGCTGCATCACAACGGATCGAGTGGCGGAAATGGCGGCTCGGTGACGGTCGCCACCGGAACCCAGGCCAACGCCAGCGATCCTCATTATGCCCAGCTTGCACAGTTGCAGGATGGCCGATTCGTCGTGATTTGGGCCGATGCAGGCACCATCTACGGCCGGCTGGCGAACATCCTCGGATCAAACACGCCGACGGTCGAGGGCCTCACTTTCGTGGTGGCGCAGGGGCCCGGCGGCACGACCGCTTACCGCCCCACGATCGATGTGCTCGCCGATGGCCGCTTCGGCGTGAGCTGGCATGAGGCTGGCACGGTCAACGGCAACGCCTACACGACCGTCAAGATGAACATCTTCGACCCGCGCGAGGCCAGCGTCACGCTGAACGCCGTTGCGGCCGGCAGCGGCTTCGTCGGCACGGCCTTTGCCGACACGATGAACGGCAATGTCGGCTCCGACAGCCTTGACGGCGGCGCGGGAGCAGACCGGCTGTCGGGCCTTGGGAACAACGACGTCCTCAACGGCGGCGGCGGCAATGACACCATCGACGGTGGAACGGGGCTGGACACGGCCTCCTATGTCGACGACACGCAGGCTGTTGCGGCCAATTTGTTTGGCGGGTTCGCGGTCCAGAATTTCGGCCAGCCCGGCGCTGCCATCGACACTTTGCTCCTGATCGAGAACGTCACCGGCGGCTCGAACGACGACTTCCTGATCGGCGACAACACGGCCAACCGGCTTGAGGGCGGCGGCGGCGCCGACAACCTCTGGGGCTACGGCGGCAACGACACCCTGATCGGCGGCGACGGCAGCGACATCATCGTCGGGGGCGACAACGACGACTCCCTCGAAAGCGGCCTCGGCCAGGACTGGCTCTACGGTCAGGGCGGCGCCGACACGCTGCGGGCCACGGACGCGACGGCGAACGCCTTCAACGTACTGGTGGGTGGAGACGGCAACGACACGTTGTTCGGAGGGCCGACCGGCTTCGATTATTTCTATGGCGGGGACGGCGCCACCGCAGGCGGCAACGACTCGTTCGTCATCGTGGCGAATTCGGGCGTGAAGGTGATGAACGACTTCGAGGCGGGCGGCGTCAGCGATGTGGTGCGCCTCCTTGGCACGCCGCTCACGACCTTCTCGCAGGTGCAGGCCAATCTCAGCTTCTCCGCCACCATCAACGGCACGGTGCTGGTGGTCGATGGCGGCACGCAGTTGTGGTTCCTTGGCTTGCAGCCGAACCAGCTCACTGCATCGGATTTCCTCTTCGCCTGAGGACCCACGCCCTGCAACATGCCGGGCCGGGCGACGAGCCGCACGGATCGCCGATGGAACCGGACAGGTCAGGCGTCGCGGCCGTCAAATCCCGGCACCCTTTGCCACAGACTGTGCCATGATGAGGTGATGCGAATTTCCCGGGCGCTTGATGCCGGCCAAACCGGCGAAAGCGCTCGCGTCGAGGGAAAGGGCCGGCCATGCCCATCAGCAACTACCTGCCCAGCGTCGGGCTCAACCGCTATCTGCTGCCGTCGGGCGCCTTCCCCTCCCCGGAGGCAGGTGGTGGCGCCTACGGAGCCTATCTGGCCTCGATCCACACCTTCGCCGGCATTTCTTCGGTGGCGCCCGGCTATGCGACCACGGGTCAGGTGCTCAGCATCGGGCAGAACACCGCGCTGTTCTCCCTGCTCGGCACGCAGTTCGGCGGCAACGGTCAGACGACCTTCGCCATCCCCAACCTGGTTGGACGGACAACGCTGAACGAAGGGCAGGGCGTCGGACAGACCGGCTACTTTGTCGGCGACACGGCCGGCAGCCCGACGGTCGACCTCGCGCTCAATCCCGGCGGCCCGCCCGGTTCGCTGCGATTCTCCAATGTGCAGCCATCGACGGCCATCACCTACGGCATCGCCACCGACGGCATCTTCCCGTCCAGCGGCGGGGGAGGCGGCCCCGGGGCCGTCGGCTCTGTCATGGCCTTCGCCGGCAATTTCGTGCCGGGCGGCTACCTTCCGGCCGATGGCCGCCTGCTCAGCATCGTCGAATATGACACGCTGTTCCAGCTGATCGGCACGACCTATGGCGGCGACGGGCAGGTCACCTTCGCCCTTCCCGACTTCCGCGG
>JAIXZF010000154.1 GCA_027489835.1 Hyphomicrobiales bacterium | reverse complement strand
GCCCTCGGCTTCGAGGAGGTGCTGGCCTCGACCGACCTGTTCGCGAACGCCGCGGATTCCGCCTGACCGAGCCGAGACGATGAACGCGACCTCCGAACAGCCCCTGCCGATCTCGATGCCCGTGAAGGTCGAGGCGATCCCCGCCTCCGGCCAGACCGTCGATTTCGCGCCCGATGCTGCGGCGCGCGCCGGTCTGGCGCGGCTTCTGGACGTGCTGAGCGTGGACGCGCTCACGGCGCGGCTCACGGCGATGCGCGAGGGCGCGCGCGTACGGGTCACCGGCAAGTTCGAGGCGTGCGTCACCCAGGCTTGCGTGGTCACGCTGGAGCCCGTCGAGGGCGTCGTGTCGGACACGGTGGAGATCGTCTATGCGCCGGCCGAGGAGGCCGAGGCCGCTGCGAAGGCGGCCGGCTTTCCCGCCGACGGGGAGGATCTCGAGGAGGTCGACATGGCGGCCATCGACCTCGAGATGCTGAACGATCCCGATGCGCTGCCGGACCCGATCGCGCCCGACGGCACCATCGATCTCGGTCAGGCGCTCTATGAATCCATCGCGGTCGGGCTCGATCCCTATCCGCGCAAGCCCGGCGCGGTGTTCGAGCCGCCAGCCGAGCCGGAGGGCTTCGGCTCGCCCTTCGGTGCGCTCGCGGCCCTCAAGAAGCCGAACTGACGCTCATGGCTGGACCGCACCGCACGCCGGCTGCACAGGAAACCACCGGGGCCGCCTTGCGGTCTGGGCCGCCGGGAGTATTGTCCGGCTCCCTTGCAGTCCTCCTGGCGGAACACGCGGTTCCGCCTTCCAGGTCGAAATGACAGGTTCCGGCATGTCGACGCACGTCACGATCTCGCTTGACGCCATGGGCGGGGACCACGGGCCGTCGATCGTCGTCCCCGGCGCGGCTATCGCGCTGGAGCGCAGGCCCGACACCCGCTTCGTGATCTACGGGGACGAGAAGCTGGTCGTGCCGCTGATCGACCAGCATCCCCGGCTGAAAGAGGTCACGACCTTCCACCACACGGACGTGTCGGTGAAGATGGACGACAAGCCGAGCCAGGCGCTCCGTGCCGGCCGTTACAAATCCTCGATGTGGAAGTCGATCGAGGCCACCAAGACCGGCGCCGCGGACGTGACCGTCTCGGCCGGCAACACCGGCGCGCTGATGGCGATGTCGAAGTTCTGCCTGAAATCGATGGCCCGCATCGAGCGCCCGGCGATCGCGGCGATCTGGCCCACGGTCCGGGGCGAGAGCGTCGTTCTGGACGTGGGCGCGACGATCGGCGCCGACGCCGCGCACCTGTTCGATCTCGCCATCATGGGCGCGGCCATGGCGCGCATCGTGTTCGACATCGACCGGCCGACCGTGGGCCTGCTCAACGTCGGCGTCGAGGAGATCAAGGGAGTCGAGGCGGTGAAGGAGGCCGGGCGCATGCTGCGCGAGGCGGGCCTGCCCAACCTCGACTATCGCGGCTTCGTCGAGGGCGACGATCTGGGCAAGGGCACGGTCGACGTGGTCGTCACCGAAGGCTTCACCGGCAACATCGCGCTCAAGACCGCCGAGGGCACCGCCAAGCAGATCGCCGAGTATCTCCGCGCCGCCATGGGGCGTTCCATCCTGTCCAAGCTGGGCTACCTGCTCGCCAAGGACGCCTTTGCGGCCCTGAAGGAGAAGATGGACCCGCGCAAGGTCAATGGCGGCGTGTTCCTCGGGCTTGACGGCGTCGTCATCAAGAGCCATGGCGGAACAGATGCGGTCGGCTTCGCCAGCGCGGTGGAACTCGGCTACGAAATGGCGCGTTACCGGCTGCTTGCGAAGGTGCGCGAAATGATCGACGCCTGCCCCGCTCCGGCCGCCGTGGCCGCCAGCCCGGCCGAAGCGTCCTGAAGATCGAGGACGATCCGACACGTGTCTGTTTTGCGGTCAGTTGTGCGCGGCTGTGGCTTGTCCCTGCCGTCGCGCGTCATGGGCAACGACGAGATGTCGTCGCTCGTCGACACCTCCGACGAATGGATTCGCCAACGCAGCGGCATCCAGCGCCGCCACATCGCCTCCGAGGCTGAAACCACGTCCGTGCTCGGCGCCGAGGCAGCCCGGCAGGCGCTGAAGGCTGCGGGCCTCGCGCCCGACGACATCGACCTCATCGTCTGCGCCACCTCGACGCCGGACCTGACCTTTCCCGCCACCGCGACGCAGATCCAGATGGCGCTCGGGATGAGCCATGGCGCCGCCTTCGACGTGCAGGCGGTCTGCTCCGGCTTCGTCTTCGCCCTCGCGACGGCAGACAAGTTCCTGATCTCGGGCTCGCACCGTTCGGCGCTCGTCATCGGCTCCGAGACCTTCTCGCGCATTCTCGACTGGACCGACCGCGCCACCTGCGTGCTGTTCGGCGACGGCGCCGCCGCCGTCGTTATCACCGCCGAGCCGGGCGCCGGCACGATCGCCGACCGCGGCGTTCTGCACACCCACATCCGCTCCGACGGCCGCCACCGCGACAAGCTCTATGTCGATGGCGGACCCGGCTCGAACGGCAAGGTCGGGCATCTGCGCATGGAGGGCCGCGAGGTCTTCAAGCATGCCGTCGTCAACCTCGCGGACACCGTCGAGCACACGCTGGCGGCGACCGGGCTCAAGGGTTCGGACATCGACTGGTTCGTGCCTCACCAGGCCAACAAGCGCATCATCGACGCGACCGCTCACAAGCTCGGCGTGCCCGAATCGCGCGTGGTCTACACCGTGCAGGACCATGGCAACACCTCCGCGGCCTCGATCCCGCTCGCCCTCGCCACCGCGGTCGGCGACGGCCGCATCCAGCGGGGCCAACTCGTGCTGGTCGAGGGCATGGGCGGCGGCTTCACCTGGGGATCGGCGCTGATCCGCTGGTGAGTCCCGCGCGCTGCGCGAATGCGGTCGCCAAAGGCCGAAAATCCGATCGCTGACAAGCAATTGACGGTGCTGCCTCATGCTTTAGGATGAGGCCGTGCAGATTCCCGGAAGCGGCGCGGCCCGGCGGCGTCGGGAATCGCCGAGAGGCTTGGACATGGCAGGCGAGACGATCACACGCGCCGACCTCAGCGAGGCCGTCTATCAGAAGATCGGGCTGTCGCGCACCGAATCGGCCGCCCTCGTCGAGACGGTCCTGGACGAGATCAGCGACTGCATCCTGCGCGGCGAAAACGTGAAGCTGTCCTCCTTCGGCTCCTTCATCGTCCGCAAGAAGGGCCTGCGCGTCGGCCGCAATCCCAAGACCGGTGTCGAGGTGCCGATCGAGCCCCGGCTCGTGATGGTGTTCAAGCCGTCCAACGTCATGAAGGCGCGGGTGAACGGCCAGGAGTTTGAAGGCGAGGACGATTGACGGCGGTCGCGCCGGCCGGCGCCGAGCCCGAGGAGCGGATGGTGGACAAGAGCCCCGATGCCTTCCGGACGATCAGCGAGGTCGCAGAGGATCTCGGCCTGCCCCAGCATGTGCTGCGGTTCTGGGAGACGCGCTTCACCCAGATCAAGCCGCTCAAGCGCGGCGGCGGGCGCCGCTATTACCGGCCTGACGACGTTGCCCTCATCACCGGCCTGAAGGCGCTGCTCTACGGGCAGGGGTACACCATCAAGGGCGTCCAGCGCATCCTTAAGGAGCAGGGCGTCCGCGCCGTGCAGGCGGTCGGGCGGGGAGGGGTGCTGCCCCAGCCGCAGGCGCCATCCGCCGTTCCGCACGATGATGACGATGGCGAAGCCGAGGCCATGGCGCCTGCCGCTCCCGCCCCGAGGGCCGATGCAAGGGCCGAGCCTGCCCGCGCCCCCTCCATGGCGGCTCCAGCCCCACGTGATAGCGTCGCCCATGATGTCGAGAGCGTGCTGCGGATTGCGTTGGCTGAGTTGCAGAGCGCGCGCAGCGACCTCGCGCGGGCGCTGGGGCAGCGCGACGCGGGCTGATCGCACGGCCCGGCCTAGGCCGGAAATTCGATCCTCCGCCGCGCTGCGCGGTTGCACCCGCCAGACCGCGCCTCTATAAGCGCCGTCGTCGGGGCGTAGCGCAGCCCGGTTAGCGCACTAGTCTGGGAGACTAGGGGTCGGAGGTTCAAATCCTCTCGCCCCGACCAAATCACCGCCCGGTGTCCGGGCCTCGCCAGTTCCGGCACGTAGCCGGACCGGCCGTCAGCGTCGTTCCATTCACCCGCCGCCCTTGAGGCCTGCCGGCCATGCCCGGCGGGATGGCGGCTCTGTCCTCGGGTCCGCCCATGTCTGATCTGTCCATCGGCGTCGATTTCGGCACCACCAACACCGTCGTGGCCGTCGCCTCGCGCGAGCGCGGCGTGACGGTCGCGCGCTTCCCGAATGGCGGCGTGCTGGAGGATGTCTACCGCTCGGTGCTCTGTTTCGAGCGGCGCGACGATGACCGCCTGCTCAGGGTCGACGCCAGCGCAGGGCCGGCCGCCATCGAGCGCTACCTCGCCTCCGTCGGCGAAACGCGCTTCATCCAGTCCTTCAAGAGCCATGTGGCGAGCGCCGTCTTCCGCGACACGCGCATCTTCTCGACGCGCTTCCTCTTCGAGGACCTCCTCGCGCGGTTCTTCTCGATCCTCCTCGACGATGCGGACGGGCAGATCCCGCGCACGGGCGGCCCCATCGTCTCGGGTCGCCCGGTCGCTTTCGCCGGCGGCAATCCCGATGAGGCCCTGGCGCATCGCCGCTACGATGCGGCTTACGAGAAGGCCGGCATGCCGCGGCCGACTTATGTCTACGAGCCCGTCGGTGCCGCCTACTACTACGCCCAGCGTCTTCAGGGCGACGCCACGATCCTGGTCGGCGATTTCGGCGGCGGCACGTCGGATTTCTCGATCATCCGCTTCGAGCGGCGGAATGGCGCGCTGCGCGCCATCCCCCTTGGCCATGCCGGCGTTGGCATCGCGGGCGACAGCTTCGATTACCGGATCATCAACGCGGTCGTCTCGCCGGCGCTCGGCAAGGGCAGCCAGTACCGCTCCATGGGCAAGGTCATGGAGGTGCCGGCGCATTACTACGCCAACTTCGCGAGATGGCATCAGCTTGCCATGCTGAAATCCGCCGACAACCGGCGCGAACTCGAGAAGCTGCAGAAGATCGCGCTGAGGCCGGAACTGATCGGCAAGCTCATCGAGGTCATCGAGAACGACTGGGGCTTTTCGGTCTATCGGGCTGTTTCGGCGGCCAAGCTCGCGCTCTCCTCGCGTCCCGAAGCCGTCTTCAGCTTCGCCAAGGGCGACATCGCGATCGAGCGAAACATCACCGTCGCCGACTTCGAGGGCTGGATCGCCGGCGACCTCGCCCGCATCGGAACTGCGGTCGACGAGCTGTTCGCGCGGGAGAAGCTGCCGCTGGCGGCGATCGACCGTGTCTTCCTCACCGGCGGCACCTCCTACATCCCGGCGGTGCGACGCCTCTTCGTCGACCGCTTCGGCCCCGACCGGCTCGACACCGGCGGCCAGTTCGAATCGATCGCCCATGGCCTCGCGCTGATCGGCCTCGAGGAGGACCGCGCCGCCTGGGAGGTCGCACGCGCCGCGTGAGGCGCGGTAACCGCGATCGCTAACCGAGATCGCTAACCACCCGCGCAGCGATTGCTTGCTTACAAAAGCGTTACCCTGCCTGCTGGACGCCTGTTCCAGTTCGGGAGGTCTCCATGTCGCTGACGGCCGAATACGGTGCTCTCGGGCTGCCGGTCGAGGCGCGTGCGCGGGCAGGGGCTTCGCTGGAAACCTTCTTCCGCGAATTGCAGCCGGACTGGCACTCCCAGTGGGCCTGGGACAATTACGAGAACGCTGTGCTCGCCCTCGCGCGGCGCTTCGGGCTGAAGGAGCTCTGCGAGATCGGCGGCGGCCGTGACCCGGGCTTCCTGCCATCCAACCCCGCCTTGCGCGGGCTCTCGCTCACCGTCAACGACATCGACCAGCTCGAACTCGACTTCGCGCCGCAAGGGCTGAAGAAGGCGCGCTTCGACATCGCCGGCGACCTGTCCGAACCCGATGCCAGGCCTGGCAGCTACGACCTCATGTTCTCGCGGATGGTGTTCGAGCACGTCGACGGCGTCGAGCAGGCGTGGCGCAACATCCATGCGCTGCTCAGGCCGGGCGGCGTGGCGCTCTGCTTCTTCCCGACGCTCTACGCGCCCGTCTTCACGCTGAACCACATGATCCCGGAGCGCCTCTCGCGCCGCATCGTCCACGCGCTGTTCCCCAACAGGCGCGACGGCGGCGGCGATCCGAAGTTCCCGGCCCTGTACGACTGGTGCGTCACGTCGGAAGCCAGGGTGAAGCCCATGCTGGCCGCCGCGGGCTTTGCCGAAGCCCACATCCAGCCCTTCTGGGGGCATGGCTACTTCGACCGGATGCCGGGGCTGAAGCAGGCCGACCACGCCTTCAATCGTCTCGCCGCGCGCCTCGACTGGCGCCTGATGACGACCTACGCCTTCGTCGCGGTGCGCAAGGCCGGCTGAACCCGGACGGGATCGGGCGCGACGGCCCGCAGGCCCCAGACCAGACCGAGCATCAGGTAGACATGGCGCCAGTGGTCGATGTCGATCTGGATTCCCTGCAGCAGCGTCACGAACAGCACGGACCAGATGGCGATGGCGTAAGGCTGCGTGGCCGAGCGCCGCATCACCAGCGACCAGCCCACGATCATCGTCGTCGTGAACAGCCCGATGAAGGCGAAGCCGCCCAGCCAGCCGTAGGACGCGAAGGCGTTGATGAAGGTGTTGTGCGGGTCCTCCGGAAAGTACCAGCGGAAACGCAGCGGCCCCATGCCGTTGGGCATGTCCAGCAGCATCGCGATCGAGCGCAGCTGGTTGCCGAAGCGCCCCTGCACGCCGAGGTCGTAGGCCTGGTTGAGGCTGGCGCGCTCGTTGAACACATCACGGATCTGTTCGAAGGAGAGCGCCACCATCAGCGCGCCGATGGCGGTCGCCACGATCAGCAGCGAGAAGCCGACCACGCGGCTTCGTTGCGCCGAACTCGTCGCGGTCAGGAAGGTCAGCGCGAACATGATCATCGTCGCGCCGACGAGGTTGCCCCAGGCCCCGCGCGAGAAGCTGAGGAACAGCCCGAACACCGGCGCCGACATCAGCAGCAGCCCCTTGGCCAAGCCCATGCGCCGCAGCAGCACCGATTGCATCACGAAGATGATCGGCAGCACGAGATAGGGCCCATAGACGTTGGGGTCCTTGAAGGTGCCCGAGGCGCGGCCATAGAGGGTGAGTTCGTCGCCCAGCCCGGCCACGTCGAAATAGCCGGCGATGCCGGCGCAGGCCGCCAGCCAGGCCGAGGCGAGCAGCGCCGTCAGCATCGTCCGGAGCCGCCCCTCAGCGTCCTCCGACATCAGCGCCGCGAACAGGAAGCTGGTGAACATCAGGTAGACGCCCACCGCGATGAAGCGCACCGAGGCCGGCTCGTCCATGAAGGGGATCAGCGAGAACACGCCGCCGATGTTGTAGAGCAGCAGCAGGAAGATCAGCGGCACGAGGCGCGCATTGACCTTCAGCCCCGTCACCATGAACACGAACACGGTGAGCAGGAACATCACCTCGTAGGGCGAGGGCTCGATCAGCGCGAAGCAGCCGCAGAAGATGAACAGCCAGAGCACCGCCCGCTGCAGCTTGGCGATGGACAGGCTGTAGGCCCGGCCTGAGCGCTCCGGGAACGGGCCGGCGACGGCGCTCAATACGCATTCTCCGTCCTGAACAGCGAAACCGGCGTCATCGCGAGGATGTACATGTCGAACAGCACGGACCAGTTCTCGATGTAATAGAGGTCGTGCTCGACGCGCCGCTGGATCTTCTCCTCGGTGTCGGTCTCGCCGCGCCAGCCGTTGATCTGGGCCCAGCCGGTGATGCCGGGCTTGACCTTGTGGCGCGCGAAATAGCCGTCGACCACCTGGTCGTAGAGCCGCTCCTCCGCCTTCGCATGGGCGGCATGCGGCCGCGGGCCGACAAGGCTGAGATTGCCCTTGAACACGACGTTGAAGAGCTGCGGCAGCTCGTCGAGCGAAGTCTTGCGGATGAAGCGGCCGACCCGCGTCACCCTGGGGTCCCCCTTGGTCACAAGCTTTGCGGCGTTGGCGTCCGACTGCTCGACATACATCGAGCGGAATTTGAAGACCTCGATCATCTCGTTGTTGAAGCCGTAGCGCTTCTGGCGAAAGAGCGCCGGCCCTCGGGAATCGAGCTTCACCGCCAGCGCCGTGAACAGCATGATCGGGGACAGCACGATGAGCGCGAGCGCGCCGACCACCCGGTCGAACGTCATTTTCACGACCATGTCCCAATCGGCGATCGGCTTGTCGAACACGTCGAGCACCGGCACCGCTCCGATGTACGAATAGGAATGGGGCCTGAACCGCAGCTTCGACATGTGCGCGGACAGCCGGATGTCGATGGGCAGCACCCAGAGCTTGCGCAGCATGTGCAGCAGCCGCTGCTCGGCGGAAATCGGCAGCGTGAAGATGACGAGGTCGAGATGGGTGCGGCGCGCGAACTCGACGAGGTCTTCCACCGTGCCGAGCTTCGGATAGCCGGACACCGTGTCGGGCGAGCGGTCGTCGTTGCGGTCGTCGAACACGCCCACGATGCGCACGCCCGAATCGCGCTGCGCCTCCAGCGCCTGGATGAGCCCGCTGCCGGCCTCGCCGCCGCCGACGATGGCCGTGCGCCTTTCGAGCCTGCCATTGCGGGTCAGCGCACGCAGGCCGAAGGACAGCGCGACCCGCGAAACGATGATCGCAGCGAGCCCGCCCGCATACCAGCTCACCAGCCAGACGCGGGAGACGGCCTCGCCGAGCTTCAGCATGAAGAAGATGGCCAGCACCCCCAGGAACAGCGCGGTCCACCCTGCGACGAGGCGCAGGCTCTGGGGCGCGAACGCCCTCATCGCGCCGACATGGTAGAGGTGCAGCGCCTGGAAGATGGCCACGGTGGCGAGTGCCATCAGGGGGATCGCGACGGCGTAGGGCTGGAACGTGTCCACGACCGGATAGACGTACACGGCATAGATGCCGAAGCCGATCGCCGCGACCGCCACGAGGTCGAACAGCCGCGTCAGCCCCTCGAACAGCACGGGCGACAGGCTCTTGCGGAACGGGATCGTGGCGATCGTCTCGGCCAGCGGCGGCAGCTCGCGGTCGCCGCGGCCGCTGACGCTCACGCCGCCCGCTCCGGGCGTCGCGCCCGGCGCCGCTTTCATGATGTCTCTGACGTCGAAGGTGGACATGGGACTGATCGGTTCTGCCTGCGGCCGGACGTCCGGATTGCGGGGGATGTTACGGCTCAGTTCTGGCTGAACGCTTAAGAGGCGCGCCGGCGGGCGGCCTCGCGCGCGTTTCGAGCGCGGCCCGGTAGCCTGCGACGGCGCCGGAAATCATCTGCTCCAGCGTGAAATGGCGCCTGACGAAGCGCGCGAGGTCGGCGGCCTCGGCGGTCAACGCCGCGGCCGGCTTCGCCAGCGCGTCGCGCAGCGCATCGCGCAGCGCCTGCGGCTGGTCTGGCGGGATGAGGCGATGGGCATGATCCGGCCCATAGATCTCGGGGATGCCGCCGACATTGGTCGACACCAGCGGCTGCGCAGCCGCCGCCGCCTCGAGGATCACATAGGGCAGCGACTCGGCGCGGGACGGCACGACCATGATCCGCCCCTGCGCCAGCGCCGCGCGGATCGGGCCGGGCGGCGACCAGGTGATCTGGTCGGAAACACCCTTGTCGTGCGCCATCTGCTTGAGCAGCGCTTCCTCGGGTCCCGAGCCGACCATCAGGAGCCGGGGCGTCAGGCCGTCCCGCGTCTTGAGCAGCGCCAGCGCGTCGATCAGCGTGTCGATTCCCTTCGCCGACCGCAATTCGCCGAGATAGACGAGATCGAAGCAGGCCGCGCCGTGGTCGATCGGGATGAACTCGTCATCCGCCACGCCGTTCAGCACCACCCGGTGATCGGTGCGCGGCGGGTGCCCGACATAGGCCTCGAACCGGCCCATGATGAAGCGGCTTTCGAAGGTGAACATGTCAGTCGCGGGCTCGAGCAGGGCCTCGACCGCCATGTAGATCCGGTGCTCGAAGCTGCCGGGCTTGTAGTTGAAGCTGCCGCCATGCGGCGTGTAGGCGGTCGCGTAGGTCCGCGCTCCCGGCAGCCGCGCCGGCAGCCGGCCGTAGAGCCCGCCCTTGGAGCCATGGCAATGCACGATGTCGGGCGTCACCTGCGCGCGATGGCGCGCGAAGGCGAGCTGCGCCTTGAGGTCGGTCAGATTGGGATAGCGCGACATCGGCACGCGCGTGACGCCGAGCGCCAGCAGCGGCGCGAGCTCGCCGAGCACCTGATCGGCCCGCGCGCCGCCCGTGCTCGCGTCGCAGAAGATGCCGACCTCGTGGCCGAGCGCGATCTGGCCGCGCGTGAGGTCGATGACGTTCCGGAAAAGCCCGCCAAGCGGGGCCCTGAACACGTGCAGGATGCGCAGCCGGTCCGGCGCGGCTCCGGTGGCGGCCTGCATCGGATCAGAACCAGCGTTCGCGGATCGTGATCGTGTCGCCCGGTAGCACCGGCTGGTTGAGCGGCACCGCGCCTGTGACGATCTCGCCGTTGACCTGGCGGGTGAGGATGGCGGTGTTGCGGTCTCCGCGGGGCGTGAACCCGCCCGCAATGGCCACGGCCGTCTGCACGGTCATGCCGTTGACGAAGGGAAACTGGCCCGAACTCGTGACCTCCCCGAGGATGAAGAACGGGCGGTAGGCATCCACTTCGACCGAAACCTTGGGCTCGCGCAGGAAGCCGCCCCGCAGGCGCGCCTCGACAGCGCGCTCGACCTGGCCGGTCGTGCGGCCGGTGACGTCGACCGCGCCGATGAGCGGCATCGAGATGCGGCCTTGGCTGTCGACGGCATAAACGTTCGACAGGTTGTCCTGGCCAAAAACAATGACCCTGAGCCTGTCGCCGGTGGACAGCATGTAGGGCTGCTGATGGGCGGAGCCGCTGGCGAACTCGGCTGCGTATTCGAGATTGCGGGGCACGCAGGCGCCGGCCGCGAGGCCGGACAGGGCGAGGGCGATCAGGAAGCGCCGGGACATGGACTGGACACCGCGAAGGGAACACAACGTGCGGTGCAAAATAGGTTCTTAGGGTTAACAAAAGCTCTCTGCAGCGGGGCGCCTGACCGGGTGGGCGATGTGGTGCCTTAACCCAACATCAACCTTAATCGGGCGTAGTCGGGTCAGCGTTCCGTCATCTGAGTCCCGCCCATGTCATCGCCCGACGCCACGACTGTCCGTCACAGCGCCCCGCCATCCGGGGAGGGCATGCTCGACCTCAATTCGCTCTGGCAGGCGGTCGCGGCCCACAAATACTGGATCGTGATCCCCACGCTGCTGGCTCTCGTGGCCTCGTTCGTGGCCGTTAACCTGATCACGCCGCGCTACACGGGCGAGGCGCGAATCCTCCTCGAGAACCGCGACGGCTTCTACACGCGCCCCGCCGGCGACCGCGACAGCACGGTCGAGCGCTTCGATTCCGAAGCCGTGCAGAGCCAGGTGCAGGTGGTGATGTCGCGCGACCTGGCGCGCGAGGCGATCCGCCGGCTGAAGCTCGTGGGCAATCCCGAATTCGATTCCGGCGCGGGCCTGTTCGGCAGCATCGAGCAGCTCCTCGTGAAGCTGGGCCTCGCCCGCAACCCGGCCGACCGCACGCCCGAGGACCGGGTGCTCGAGAAGTACTACGACAATCTCCTCGTCTTCCCGGTGGCGCGCTCGCGCATCGTGGCGATCGAGTTCCAGTCGCGCGACGCCGAACTCGCCGCCCGCGCCGCCAACACCATCGCCGCCGTCTACATGGAATCGCAGGAAGCGGCGAAGAAGGACACGGCGCGCGGCGCCTCAGTCTGGCTCGGCGGCGCCATCGCCCCGCTGCGCGAGAGGGTCAGGCAGGCCGAGGCCAAGGTCGAGGAGTTCCGCACGCGCTCCGGCCTGCTGATCGGCTCCAACAACACCACCATCACCCAGCAGCAGCTTGCCGACCTCTCGCAGCAGCTCTCCCAGGCGCGGGCCGTGCAGTCCGACTCGCAGGCCAAGGCCCGCATCCTGCGCGACGCCATCAGGGCCGGGCGCATGTTCGAGGTGCCCGACATCGCCAACAACGAGCTGATCCGCCGGCTGATCGAGCAGCGCGTCAACCTGCGCGCCCAGATCGCCCTCGAATCGCGCACGTTGCTGCCGGAGCATCCGCGCATCAAGGAACTGACCGCGCAGATCAACGACCTTGAAAGCCAGATCCGCGGCGCGGCCGAGCGCACGGTGCGGACGCTCGAGAACGAGGCGCGGATCGCCGGCTCGCGCGTCGAGACGGTCGCCGCCACCATCGAGGCCCAGAAGCGGACCGTGAGCGAGGCCAATGAGAGCGAAGTGCAGCTCCGCTCGCTGGAGCGCGACGCCAAGACCCAGCGCGACCAACTCGAGCAGTTCCTCAGCCGCCAGCGCGACGCGCTGGCGCGGGATGCCGACAACGCCAATCCGGCCGATGCGCGCCTCGTCTCGCGCGCCATCACGCCGCTGACGCCGAGCTTCCCCAAGAAGGTGCCGACGGTCGCGGTCGCCACGCT
>JAIXZF010000063.1 GCA_027489835.1 Hyphomicrobiales bacterium | reverse complement strand
GCCCGTTTCATGATCCACCTGTCCGCCGCGGCGCTGCCGCGAAGCTGGCAGAGCTGACGTTTCCAAAGGAGCCGCGCCATGATGCTGTCGCCGCGCGAGAAGGACAAACTGCTGGTCTCCATGGCCGCGATGGTCGCCCGTCGCCGGCTGGAGCGCGGCGTCAAGCTCAACTACCCCGAGGCGGTGGCGCTCATCACCGATTTCGTCATCGAGGGCGCGCGCGATGGCCGCTCCGTGGCCGACCTGATGGAGGCCGGGGCCCATGTCATCACCGCAGACCAGGTGATGGACGGCATCGCCGAGATGATCCACGACGTGCAGGTAGAGGCGACTTTCCCGGACGGCACCAAGCTCGTGACCGTGCATGAGCCCATCCGCTCCGCCACGTTGGCGCTGGAGCCCGGCAAGGTGACGACGCTCGCGGGCGACATCACGCTGAACGCGGGCCGCCGCACCGTCACGCTCACCGTCTCGAACACCGGCGACCGGCCGATCCAGGTCGGCAGCCATTACCATTTCTTCGAGTGCAACGACGCGCTCAGCTTCGATCGCGCCAAGGCCCGCGGCTTCCGCCTCGACATCGCGGCCGGCACCGCCGTGCGCTTCGAGCCTGGCCAGACCCGCGAGGTGACGCTGGTCGAGATGGCTGGCAGGCGCGAGGTCTACGGCTTCCAGCAGAAGGTGATGGGGGCGCTGTGACGGTTCATTTCAGGGCGCCGCGACCATTCGATTTCGTTCCCGGCGCGCGAAGCGCGGGAAGGGGATCCACCGGACAGTTGCTTTCTCGATCCCCTTCCCGACCCTGCGGGTCGTCAGGGATCACACCGGCCACGAGATCTTCGGGAAAGGACCTTCCATGAACCGCATCGCCCTCATCGTTGGCGCTATCCTCGCCGCCTCGCCTGCCGTCGCCCATCCGGGCCATGGCGGCGGCTTTTCCGCCGGTTTCGTCCACCCGATCGGCGGGCTCGACCATGTGCTCGCCATGGTCGCCGTCGGCCTCTGGGCAGCGCTGCGCGGACGCGGCGCGATGCTCGCATGGCCGGCTGCCTTCGTGGCCGCCATGGCGGCTGGCTTCGGCATCGTCCAGGCGGGCTTCGCCGTGCCGCAGGTCGAGACGATGATCGCGGCCTCGGTGATCCTGCTCGGAGCGGCGATCGCGCTGAAGCTCGAAGCGCCGGTCTGGCTTGGCGCCGCCGCCCTCGCAGCCTTCGGCCTCGCCCATGGCGCCGCCCACGGCATGGAGGTTCAGGGCGGACCCCTGCCCTTCGCGGGCGGCTTCATCCTGGCCAGCCTCGTGCTGCACGGGGCCGGCATCGGGCTCGCCATGACGATGGAGAAGCTGGCCCGGCCGCTCACCTTCCGCATCGCCGGGTTCGGCATCGCGGCGGCGGGCCTCGCCATCGCGGCCGGCGCCATCTGACCTGAGACGAGGACCGCGCCATGCCAGCCACGATTTCCCGCAAAGCCTACGCCGCCATGTTTGGCCCGACCACGGGCGACAAGGTTCGGCTCGCCGACACCGACCTCGTCATCGAGGTGGAGCGCGACTTCACCACCTATGGCGAGGAGGTGAAGTTCGGCGGCGGCAAGGTCATCCGCGACGGCATGGGCCAGGGCCAGATGACCAATGCCGAGGGCGCGGTCGACACCGTCATCACCAACGCGCTTATCCTCGACCATTGGGGGATCGTGAAGGCCGACATCGGTATCAGGAACGGGCGCATCAGCGGCATCGGCAAGGCCGGCAACCCGGACATCCAGGCAGGTTTCGGCAATCTCGACCCGAGCCAGACCATCATCGTCGGGCCAGGCACGGACGTGATCGCCGGCGAGGGCAAGATCGTGACGGCCGGCGGCTTCGACAGCCACATCCACTACATCTGCCCACAGCAGATCGAGGACGCCCTGATGAGCGGGCTGACCACCATGCTGGGGGGCGGCACCGGCCCCTCGGCGGGCACCTCGGCCACCACCTGCACGCCCGGCCCCTGGCACATGGCGCAGATGCTGCGCGCGGCCGACAGCTTTCCGATGAACCTCGCCTTCGCGGGCAAGGGCAACGCGGCGCGGCCCGCGGCGCTGATCGAAATGATCGAGGCCGGGGCCTGCGCGCTGAAGCTCCATGAGGATTGGGGTACGACGCCGGCCGCGATCGACAACTGCCTCGCCGTCGCGGACGATCACGACGTCCAGGTCATGATCCACACCGACACGCTCAACGAGAGCGGCTATGTCGACGACACGATCCGAGCCTTCAAGGGCCGCACCATCCACGCCTTCCATACCGAGGGCGCGGGCGGCGGCCATGCGCCGGACATCATGAAGGTGGCGGGGCTCCACAACGTGCTGCCCTCCTCCACCAATCCGACGCGGCCCTTCACGGTGAACACGCTCGACGAGCATCTCGACATGCTCATGGTCTGCCACCATCTCGACCCGTCGATCTCGGAAGACTTGGCCTTCGCCGAAAGCCGCATCCGCAAGGAGACGATCGCAGCGGAGGACATCCTGCACGACCTCGGCGCGCTCTCGATGATGAGCTCGGATTCGCAGGCCATGGGCCGGATCGGCGAGGTGATCACCCGCACCTGGCAGACGGCGCACAAGATGAAGGTGCAACGCGGCGCCCTCCCCGAGGATGCCGGCAAGGGCAACGACAATTTCCGCGCCAAGCGCTATGTCGCGAAATACACGATCAACCCGGCCATCGCCCATGGCGTCTCGGCCCATATCGGCTCGATCGCCGTGGGAAAGCTCGCGGATCTCGTGCTGTTCGACCCGGCCTTCTTCGGCGTGAAGCCCTCGATGGTCATCAAGGGCGGCACCATCGCGGCCGTCCCGATGGGCGACCCCAACGCCTCGATCCCGACCCCGCAGCCCGTGCATTACCGCCCGATGTTCGGCGCCTTCGGCAAGGCCATGACGGCGACCTCGCTGACCTTCGTGAGCCAGACCTTCATCGCCAATGGCGGCGCCAGGACGCTGGGGCTGGCGAAGGAGTGCGTCGCGGTGAGCAATGTCCGTGGCGGCATCTCCAAGAAGAGCATGATCCACAACGATGCGACGCCCGACATCCGGATTGACGCCGAGACCTATGCGGTGACGGCCGACGGTGAATTGCTGGTGTGCGAGCCGATGAAGGAGCTGCCGATGGCGCAGCGTTACTTCTTGTTCTGACAGGTCAAGCCACTATACCGGCCCAGCAATAAATCCGCTTTACGGTGCTGGACTGCATAGCCATACTATTGCGCGTCTCTGGACATGCTGGGAGCATCCGTCGCCATGAAAGCGCTTCAAGTCCTCCGGTGTGGCGCAACAGCGTTCGCGTTCCTCGGCTTTGCGTCGTCGGCTCACGCCTTCAGCGCCACCGTGCGCTGGGGCAGCGGAGCCGGATGCTCTAGCGAGTCGCCGGCCGTCAACCTGTCGGCCGTGCCCCGAGGCACCACGTCGCTGGAATTCCAGATGGTCGACCTCAACATGCCAAGCTTCAACCATGGCGGCGGAACGGTCGCCTTCGAAGGCAAGACGAACTTTGCGCCCGGCGCGCTGTTCGGCGCGTTCTCGGGGTATCGCGGCCCGTGCCCCCCGCCCGGCAGCGTCCACCGCTATCAGTGGACCATCAGTGCGAAGGACGGCTCGGGCAAGGTGCTGGGCACGGCCCGCGCCACGCTGCCGTTCTCACGCTGACCGCCTCAGGCGCCCCGCTTCATTTCAGGCCACACGCCGCAGACAACAAAAAAGCCGGAGCAGATGCCCCGGCTTGTCGACGGTGAATGGCGCCGGATCGCTCCGGCGCGTGCCTTTCGGCTCAGCCCATGACCTTGAGCTGGTCGGCGGACTGCTTGCCGGTGCGGCGGTCGGTGGCCATCTCGTAAGAGATCTTCTGGCCGTCCTTGAGCTGGGCGAGGCCGGCGCGCTCGACGGCGCTGATGTGGACGAACACGTCGCGGGAGCCGTCATCGGGCTGGATGAAGCCGTAGCCCTTGGTGGCGTT
>JAIXZF010000142.1 GCA_027489835.1 Hyphomicrobiales bacterium | reverse complement strand
TTCCGCCTTTCGAGAGCGGAGAGGCCTGGATGGGGTTTCGCCCGTCCTTTCCCGATTCGCTCCCGGTCATCGGCACGTCCCGCGCCTCGCCGCGCATCGTCTACGCCTTCGGCCACGGCCATCTCGGCATGACGCAGAGCCAGGTCACGGCCTCGCTGGTGGCGGGCCTCGTCGCGGGCCGGACGGCCGAGATCGACATGGCGCCGTTCAGCGCCCAACGCTTCAGGGGGCCGATATGAGCAGCCACACCTTCTTCTGCGTCGACGGCCACACCTGCGGCAATCCGGTGCGCCTCGTCGCGGGCGGCGCGCCGCCGCTCAAGGGCGCGACCATGGTCGAGAAGCGCGCCCATTTCCTCGCCGAATATGACTGGATCCGCACCGGGCTGATGTTCGAGCCGCGCGGCCACGACATGATGTCGGGCGCCATCCTCTACCCGTCGACGCGCGACGACGCGGACATCGCCTTCCTCTTCATCGAGACGTCGGGCTGCCTGCCCATGTGCGGCCATGGCACCATCGGCACCGTCACCATGGCGCTCGAGCGCGGGCTGGTGACTCCCCGCGAGGAAGGCGTGCTCAGGATCGACACGCCGGCGGGCCTCGTCACCGCCACCTACACGCGCAACGGGCCCTATGTGGACGCCGTCCGCATCGTCAACGTCGCGTCCTATCTCCACGCCAGCGGGCTTACGGCGCATGTGGAGGGCCTCGGCGAGATCACGGCGGATGTCGCCTATGGCGGCAATTTCTACGCCATCATCGACGCGCAGTCGGCCTTCTCGGACATCGCGGACGTGACGCCATCCGATCTGCTGCGCTGGAGCCCGAAGGTGCGCGAGGCCTTCCGCGCCAGGTACAGCTTCGTGCACCCGGAGAACCCGGCCATCAACGGGCTGAGCCATGTGCAGTGGACGGGGCGTCCGCAGCACCCCGAGGCCCATGCCCGCAATGCGGTGTTCTACGGCGACAAGGCCATCGACCGCAGCCCTTGCGGCACGGGCACCTCGGCCCGTATGGCGCAATGGGCAGCGCAGGGAAAGCTCGGGCCGGGCGACGATTTCGTCCATGAGAGCATCATCGGCACGCTGTTCCGCGGCCGCGTCGAGGCGGCGGCCAGGGTCGGCGACCGTGACGCCATCATCCCTTCCATCGAGGGCTGGGCCCGGATGACCGGCTACAACACCATCTTCATCGACGAGCGCGACCCGCTCTGGCGGGGCTTCCAGCTGACGGATTGATGCCGGCGCGCGGACGGAGCCCGTGCCTCACGCCACGATGAAGTCGCCTGCGGCGACGGTTGGGGCCCCGAGGATCTGGGCCAGCACGATAGTAGCTCCCGCGCCGGTCCCGTCGGGGTCGTAGTAGAGGATGCCCGTGCCGGTGGCATAGAGCAGCGTGCCGCGCGCGCCGGTCGCGGCCGGCCCCGCACTGGCGACGAAGTTGAAGCCGTTGACGATGGCTGTGCCGGCGAGCAGGCCGAAGCCCGCCCCCGTCAGCTGGAACTTGTCCTGCCCGCTGGTGAAATCGAGGATCGAGTCAAAGCCGTTGCCGACCCAGCTCGAGAAGGCATAGGTGTCCGCACCCGCCCCACCCGCGAGCAGATCGTCGAAGTTGCCGCCCGAGATGAAGTCCGCACCGCCCTCGCCGAACAGCCAGTCGTTTGCGTTGATGCCCCCGAACAGCGCATCGCCGCCATTGCCGGCGAAGACGAAGTTCTGGCCGCTCTGCCCGATGAAGATGTCGCCCTGGGCGGTCAGAAAGAAGGCCTCGACGTTGGTGATCACATCACCCGCCGCCTCGCCGGCATTGGTCGCCATGTCCGTGAAGTCGAGCCTGATCCCGCTCGTGGCGTTCGAGTAGCTCGCATAGTCGAAGCCCGCGCCGCCATTGATGGTGTCCGCGCCCGCCCCGCCATCGATGAAGTCGACACCGCCACCGCCGGTGATGATGTCGCCGCCGCCGAAGCCGTAGATGAAGGCGTTGGCATTGCTGTTGGTGAAGCTGTCGCCGAAGCCGGTCAGGTAATAGGCCTCGAAACTGTCGATCGTGTCGCCCTTGGCGGCGAAGTCGTTGAGCGCCTGGTTGGTGAGGTTGATGAGGGAGCCGCCGCTGGCCCCGAACCACGACACGCTGTCGAAGTCGGCGCCGCCGCTGAGGCTGTCCCCCCCGCCGCCGCCCGCGATGAAGTCGTTGCCGCCCGCCCCGTCGATCACGTCGCGGATCGAATCGCCCGACAGCACCTCGTTGGCGGTCGTGCCGCTGGTGGTGCGCACGAAGGCGTTGATACTGGAGCGGATCGAGCTGCCGCCAAAGGTGTCGGCAAAGGTGCTCGACCGCACATTCGCCACCAGCCCCCCTGACAGCGCAGCGATCTCGGCGTCGATGACCGATCCGGCAGCGTCGTGATTGGCGCCGAGCGCCTCGCCCGTGGCGCTGTAGGCCTGCAGTTCGAGAGTGCCGGCATCGACCCAGCCGACCACGAAGCTGCCATTGGACAGCAGCGCCAGCGTCGGCCTGTCCTGGTTGCCGGTGGTCGACTCGTTCACGAGGAACAGGCCGGTGCGGGGGGTGCCGTCGGCGTTGTAGATCCGGGCGCTGATCTCCG
>JAIXZF010000138.1 GCA_027489835.1 Hyphomicrobiales bacterium | reverse complement strand
GCACGGCAGGGGATCGCCACCGTCCTCATCATCATCGCAATCATTGGGATGCTGGTCATCTTCGGCATCCGCTTCGGCAGCGACGTCGGGTGGGCGACAGGGCATCGGCTGAACTGGACGGACTGAGGCGGCAGCGTTCGGATCGAGCCCCTTACGGGCTTTCAAGTCGTCGAGACGAGCTTGTTTCCTCGCCGCAATGGCGGGCACAGCGGCCGGGCTGCCTCGGCAGATCGCGCCGGCTGCCTGAATGAGGCGCGCCCTGCTCCCGAGCCTGCCGCGATGACCAAGCAGGCCCGACGCCACAAACGATTGCAAGGATAGCGAGCAGAAGCTCGGTGAAGCGCTGCAGCGCTCCGGGCGCTCACCCCATCACCCTGGCCTTCATCAGCGCGACGGCGGAGTCCGGCGCGGTGAGGACCGGGCAGGCGATCATGGCGCGCACGGCTTCCGCCGCGCGCGAGGTCGAGAAATGCGCGAGCATCACCGCATCATGGCCGGCGAACGCAGGCGCATCCGCGGCGACGAGCCGGTTGTGGGCGGGCGCGTCGCCTGCCTTCAACCGGTCGATCGCGTCAGGCGTCAGCACCGTGTCGAGGGTCGCGCGGGCGCCGGTTTCCGCGACGAAGGCTTCGAACTCTTCCGTCATGGTCGGGATCGAGGGCGCGAAGGTCGCGAGCATGCCGATGCGGCGCGGGCGACCGTCCGCCGCACCAATCGCGGCGCGGAACATCGCCTCGTTCGGCTTCAGAACCGGCACGGGCAGCGCCGCCGCCAGCCGCTCGATCGCCGGTCCGAAGGCCGAGCAGGTCACCAGCACGCCATCAGCGCCGATGCGGTGGGCATGGCGGCCGAAGGCGACGAAGCGCTCGATCATCGCCTCGCTGAGATCGTCCTCGCGCGCCCGGTCCCGGCTCAGCGAGTCGTCGAGCAGGTTGACGGTCTCCGCCTCGGGCCAGCCTGTGCGGAAGGCGGCCTCCACCGGCTCGACCGCCACGGGCGTCGCATGCAGCAGCACGATGCGTGGCGGCTTCATCGGCGAGGCCCCGGCCGGAATGGCACGGTTGAGCCCGGCATCACAGCGCCTTCACCACCGCCTCGGCGAAGGCGGCGGTGGACAGCTTGCCGCCGAGATCGGGCGTGCGGCGCGCCGGGTCGGCGAGGCAATCGTCGATGGCGCGGTGGAGGGAACGGGCGGCGCCGGCGAAGGCCTCGCCCCTTCGCGGGGCCAGCCAGTCGAGCAGCATCGCCGCCGAGAGGATCAGCGAGGTCGGGTTGGCGATGCCCTTGCCCGCGATATCCGGCGCCGAGCCATGCTGGGCCTGCGCGGCGCAGCGCTCGGGATTGGCGTTGTAGGAGCCCGCGACGCCGAGCCCTCCCGACAGCTCGGATGCGAGGTCGGAGAGGATGTCGCAGTAGAAATTGGTCGAGACGATCACGTCGAAGCGCGATGCGTCGCGCACCAGGTGGGCGCACATCGCGTCGATGATGATCTCCTCGAGCTCGACGTCGGGATAGCCGCGCGCGACCGCCCGCACCTCCTCGAGGAAGAGCCCGTCGGTCATGATGAAGTTGTTGGCCTTGTGCACCGCCGTCACCTTCCGCCGCCGCGAGCGCGCCAGATCGAAGGCCCAGACCGCGATGCGCCGGCAGGCGGGCCGCGTGATCTTGCGCACCGAGAGCGCCACGTCCTCGGTCGGCATGAACTCGCCGATGCCCCTGGCCATGTTGCGGTCGGGATACATGCCCTCCGTGCATTCGCGCACGATGACGAGGTCCATCTCGGTGCCGCGATGGGGCAGACCCGGGCGCGTGCGGGCCGGGCGGATGTTGGCGTAGAGGTCGAGGCGGACGCGGATCGCCGCCGAGATGTTCACCCCGCCCTTGTCGCGCGGCGGATAGTCGAGATGCGAGATCGGCCCGAGCAGGATGCCGTCGGCGGCGCGCGCGGCCTCCATCACGGGCTCCGGCAGGGTCGTGCCGGTCGCGTTCAGCGCGGCGAAGCCGATATCCATCGTCTCGGTCTCGATGCCGAGGCCATGGCGCCTGTCGGCTTCGCGCAGCACCGCCAGCGTGGCGTGGGTGATCTCGGGGCCAATGCCGTCGCCCGGCAGCACCAGAAGCTTCATGGGGCGGGTTCCTTGCGTGCCATGGCGCAGCCTTCGCTCAGCCGGCGTCCGAATAGCCGAGAAGGCGGGGCAGGAAGAGCGTGATGTCGGGGAACAGGATCAGCACGACTGTGAGGGCGACCAGCATGATCACATAGGGGAAGGAGACCTTCACGAGGTCGGCGAAGGAGAAGCCCGTGACTCGCACCAACGCATAGAGCACCATGCCGACCGGCGGCGTCAGCAGCCCGATCGTCAGCGCAAGCGCCATGATGACCCCGAAATAGATCGGGTTGATGCCGAACTTCTGCACGATCGGCATCAGGATCGGCGTCAGGATCAGGATCGCCGGGGTCTGCGCCATGAAGCAACCGACCAGCAGCCAGAGCACCAGCAGGAGCAGCATCAGCACCGAGGGGCTGGAGGTGATCGAGCCAAGGAAAGCGGCGAGCTCGCCCGGTACACCGCTGCGGATCAGCATCACGCCGAGCGTCGAGGTGAAGGCGATGATCAGCATGATGACCGCCGTGTCCATCAGCGTGCCGCGCAGCTCCACCACGACGCGCGCCCAGCCGATCTCGCGATAGACGGTGGTGGTGATGACGAGCGCATAGAGCGCGGCGACGGCCGCCGCCTCCGTCGGCGTGAAGATGCCGGCATAGATGCCGACAAGGATGATGGCCGGCGTCATCAGCGCCAGGATCGAGCCGCGGAAGGCCGTCCAGACCTCTCCCAGCGTGGGCATGCTGCCTTTCGGGAACCCGTAGCGGGCGGCGCTGTAGGCGACCCAGCCCATGAAGCAGGCCGCCATCAGCAGGCCCGGCACCACGGCGGCGAAGAACAGGGCCGCGACGGACACCTGCGCCTGCACGGCGAAGGCGACGAGCACGATGGAGGGCGGGATGATCGGGCTGAGCAGCGCGGAGGCCGCCGTGACGCCTACGCTGAAGCGCTTGTCGTAGCCCTCCGCCTCCATGGCCTTGAGTTCGATCTGCCCGAGCCCCACCGCGTCGGCGGTGGCGGAGCCCGACATGCCGGCGAAGAACATGCTCGCGAGCACGTTGGCGTGGCCGAGCCCGCCGCGCACCGGCCGCACCAGCACCGCGACGAAGGCGAACAGCCGCTCGGTGATGCCGCCAGTGTTCATCAGGCGCCCGGCGAAGAGGAAGAACGGGATCGCGAGCAGCAGGAAGTCGCTGATCTTGTCGAGCGAGGTCCGTGCGATCAGCGTGGCCACGCGCGGATCGAGGATGTCGCCGAACAGCCAGGCCGCGCCCAGCATGCTGGCGACGCCGGCGGCGAAGCCCACCGGCATGCCGAGGCAGATGAGCAGCAGCGCGGCGACAAGCGTGACGGTGGCGATCATCATGGCTGTTCGACCCCGTTGCGCAGCCGGCCGGCGCAGTGGCTGGCGACAAAGATCATCATGAGCACAATGGAGAAGGCCTCGACCCAGTAGACATGGGACACCGCGATCCACGGTACGGTGACGTGCACGGTGTCGGCGTTGAGAGCCGCAAGGCGCAGCGCCCCGCGCAGCCAGACCATGAGAAAGGCCAGGATCGCGACATCGAAGGCGGTCAGGAGCGCGCGCCGGGTCCGGGCCGTGAAACGCTCGAAGAAGTAGTCGACGATGATGTGCTCGCGCCGTCGCACCGCCACCGCGATGGCCAGGATGGAGGAGCAGATCAGCAGGATGCGCGCAAGTTCCTCCGTCCACAGCACGGAGAAGCCCGAGAAGCGCGCCCCGACCTGGATCAGCACCGACAGAATCATCGCGACGAACATCGTGAGCGCGACCGCCTCGACGACGCGGTCGATCCCCGCGAGCAGGCCGCGATCCGAAACCGGCGCGGGCCTCTCGCCAGCGTCGTGCTGATCGATGACGCGCTCGGCCCCGGCTTCGGAAGGCTTTGGCAGGCCGGCGCTCACTGCGCCGCCTTCCGCACGTCGTCGAGCAGGCCCGGGCGGCAGTTCGCCTTCGCGAAGGCCTCGACGATCGGCCGGGCGATGGCGATGAAGGCCGGCACGTTGGACTGCACGGTCTGCGTGCCCTTCAGCTGGCGCATCCTGGCGACGAGATCGTCGGTGTCCTTGGCCACCGCCTCGTCGAGCCAGCGGATCGACTCGGCGAGCGTGTCGTCGAAGACCTGGCGATGGGCCGGGCTCAGCCGGGCGAGGAAGGCGCTTGAGGCCGAAACCACGTTGTAGCTCCAGACATGGCCCGTCAGGTTGATGTGGCTCTGGACCTCGTAGAACCTGTCGCCGAAGATGGTGGGGATCGGGTTCTCCTGAGCGTCGAACACGCCCTGCAACAGCCCGCCATACAGCTCCGAGACCGGCAGCGTGCCGGGCAGCGCCCCGAAGGCCTGGAAGACCTGGGCGCGCAGCGGATTGGTCACGCGCACCTTCACGCCGCGCAGGTCGGCAGGCTCGCGGATCGGCTTGTTCGCGGTCAGATGGCGCGCCCCGCGCGCGCCCACGCCGACGATCTCGATGCGGAACTTGCGCTTGAGCGCGTCGGAGACCTCCCGGCCCAAGGGTCCGCGCCAGACCCGGAAGCCGTGAGCCTCGTTCTCGATGACGTATTCGGCCTCGAGGCACTGGTACTCGCGCACCAGCCGATGCAGCACCACGGGCCCGGCGACGTGGAGCTGGACCTCGTCGGTGGCGAGCTGCTGGAGGAGTTCCTGATCGCCGCCGAGGGCGCCGCCGATCGACAGCTCCATGTCGAGCTGCCCATTGGAGCGCGCCTTCATCGCGTCGCGCCAGCGCGTCATGGCCTGCGTGGACAGGTCCTGCTGGCCGTTCGTGGTGGCGAGCGTGAAGCGGACCGTCTGCGCCTGGGCGGCGCCGCCCCCCAGGACGAAGGCCGCGAGAGCCCCGGCCAAGGCTGCAATCATCCTCATGTCCATCCTCCCAACTAACGTATCCGTTATTTTTGATTATGCGCGCATCATGACAAGCACTACGGGGAAGTCAAACTGAAAAACACGCAAAACGCAGCGCATATGGGACTTCACAACGCAACCGCCTGCATTTAACGTATCCGTCATGTCG
>JAIXZF010000099.1 GCA_027489835.1 Hyphomicrobiales bacterium | reverse complement strand
TTCCTGCAGCGCCGCTACGGCTTCAACCAGGAGCCTTTCCGCATCATCAAGTTCCGCACCATGAGCACACTCGAGGATGGCGACGTGATCCGGCAGGCCAAGGCCAACGATCCGCGCATCACCCGCGTCGGCGCCTGGCTGAGGCGCTGGAACATCGACGAGTTGCCCCAGCTGGTGAACGTGCTGCAGGGGCGCATGTCGCTCGTCGGTCCGCGCCCGCACGCCCTCGCCCATGACCGCGAATACGAACAGAAGATCAGCCTCTACGCCCGCCGCCACAACGTGAAGCCTGGCATCACCGGCTGGGCGCAGGTCAACGGCTATCGCGGCGAGACCGATACCGACGAGAAGATGGCCAAGCGCGTCAGCTTCGACCTCTGGTACATCGACAACTGGAATGTCTGGCTCGACATGATGATCCTGCTGCGCACCCTGTTCAGCCGCAAAGCCTTCCAGAACGCGCAATGACTGCGCCGCCGGGCGGCAAATGCCGCTTGGGCCGGGCGGCGATCTTGGCTAGCGTGGCGCCATGACGATCCAGACCCCCGCCGCCCTTGGCGCCCGCGCCTTTGCCGAACTCGCCGCGCTCAATCGCTTCACCGACGAGCCCGGCAAGCTGACGCGGCTCTATCTCTCGCCCGCGCACCGCGCCGCCGCCGATCATGTGCTGGCGCGCATGCGGGCCATCGGGCTGAACGCGGCGATGGATGCCGCCGGCTCCGTCATCGGCCGCTTCGAGGGCCGCACGCCGGGCCTGCCCGCCGTGATGGTCGGCTCGCACATCGACACCGTGAAGGATGGCGGCGCCTATGACGGCAATCTCGGCGTCGTTGCGGGGCTGCTCGTCGCCGAGGCGCTGGCGCCGCGCATGGCCTCGATGCCCTTCGCGCTCGAGGTCGCGGCCTTCGGCGACGAGGAGAACGTCCGCTTTCCCACCAACATCTCCACCTCGGCGGCGCTCGCCTCCGGCTACGAGATGGAGTGGCTGGACGGCAAGGATGCCGACGGCGTCACCCTTCGCGAGGCGCTCGTCGCCTTCGGCGGCGATCCGTCCGGCCTTGCGGCGCTCAAGCGCCCGGCCGGCTCCATCGCGGCCTATATCGAGCTGCACATCGAGCAGGGGCCGGTGCTGGAAGCCCATGACGAGCCGGTCGGCATCGTCACGGCCATCAACGCCCAGATCAGGGCCCGCATCCGCGTCACCGGCGAGGCCGGCCATGCCGGCACGGTGCCGATGGGCATGCGGCGCGACGCGCTGATGGCGGCGGCCGAAATGGCGCTGGCGCTGGAAGCCGCCGCGAAGGCCCATCCCGACGCGGTCGGTACGGTCGGCGTGCTCCGCCCCGAGCCCGGCGCGACCAACGTCGTGCCGAGCGCCGTGTCCTTCACCGTCGATTTCCGCGCGCCGCTGGACGAGACGGTGCGGCTGATGGACGAGGCGGTCGAGCGCGAGTTCCATGCCATCGCCGCGCGCCGCAGCGTCACCGTCGCCATCGACCGCTATGCACGCCTGGCCGCAACGCCGATGGCGCCCGAGCTTCAGGCGGCCCTGGAGCGTGGCATCGCCCGCACCGGCGCGAACCTCGCCGCGCGGCGCATCCCGTCTGGCGCGGGCCATGACGCGATGACGATGGCGAGGGCCTTTCCCGCCGCCATGCTGTTCGTGCGCAACGAGAAGGGCATCAGCCATTCCCCGCTCGAAAACATGACCGAGGCGGATGCCGGCATCGCCGTGAAGGTGATGCTCGAGACCGTGCTGGAGATCGCCGAGCGCCACGCGGCGCGGGGCGCCTGACGCCTCCGCCGCGCGGCCTCCAATCCTCCGGAGCCTGCCTCAGTAGAGGTAGTTCGGCAGCCAGAGGATGATCTGCGGGAAGATGTAGACCGTCACCATCGCCGCCAGCACGATCCAGAGGAAGGGCATCACGCCCGCGAAGATCTCGTTGATCGACACATGCTTCGGCGCGACGCCCTTCAGGTAGAACGGCGCCATCGCCACGGGCGGCGACAGGAACGAGGTCTGGATGTTGAGCGCGATCAGGATGCCGAAGAACAACGGATCGATGTTGAACTGCTGCAGGAGCGGCAGGAAGATCGGCACGAAGATCACGATGATCTCCGTCCATTCCAGCGGCCAGCCCAGCACGAAGATGATGACCTGCGTCAGGATCAGGAACACCGTCGGCGAGGGGTTGATCCAGGCCACCAGCGTCCTGATCGGCTCGTGCCCGCCGAGATAGGCGAAGATCGACGAGAAGATGAACGAGCCCACGAACAGCCAGCACACCATCGCCGAGGTGCGCCCCGTGAGGAACACGCTCTCCTTCAGCTTGGCGAAGCTGAGCGAGCGGTAGGCGGCTGCCAGCAGCAGCGAGCCGAGCGTGCCGATGGCGGCCGCTTCCGTGGGCGTGGCGATGCCGAAGAAGATCGCGCCGAGCACCGACAGGATGAGCAGCGTCAGCGGGAAGAAGCTCGTGGCCAACGCCATGAACACCTTGCGGCCGAGCAGCAGCAGCATGACGAAGCCGGCCGCGGCCCCGGCCGCGATGATGTAGCCAACGATGTTCGGCACGTCGTAGTCGATCGGCCTCAGCCGCGCGCCCGCCGGCGTGAACAGCGCCCGGAAGGCGTTGAGGAACCATTCGAGGAACAGCACGCCCAGATAGATCGCGGGAAAGGCGAGCGCCGCGACGATGGCGTATTTGACGAGGAAGAACTTGTCCTTCTCGAAATCGAAGCCCAGCACCTCGCGCTGCTCCACCGGGAGTCGCGGCGCCAGCGAAGGGTTCATCAGGCAGCGCACCAGCACGTAGAGCATGTAGAAACCCGCCAGCATCAGGCCGGGGAAGAAGGCGCCGGCGTAGAGCTTGGGAACGGACACGCCGGCCGTCGCGCCGTAGAGGATCAGCATGACCGAAGGCGGGATCAGGATGCCGAGGCACCCGCCCGCGCAGACGACGCCGGCCGAAAGCCGCGTGTCGTAGCCGGCGCGCAGCATGGCCGGGAACGCGAGCAGGCCCATCAGCGTCACCACCGCGCCCACGATGCCCGTCGCGGTGGCGAAGATCGCGCAGGTGGCGAGGGTCGCGATGGCCAGCGAGCCCGGCATCCAGCCGAGCGCGAGCTGGATTGCGTTGAACAGCCGGTCAAGGATGTTCGCCCGCTCGATGATGTAGCCCATGAACACGAAGAGCGGGATGGAGACGAGCACGTCGTTCGCCATCACCGAATAGGTCCGCTGCACCACGAGCTGAAAGACGGTGTCGCCCATGGCGAGGTAGCCGAAGCCGATGCCGAGCGCCATCAGCGTGAAGGCGATGGGAAAACCAAACATGATGAAGACGACGAACAGGCCGAGCATCAGCACGCCGAGTTCGGGATTGGACAGGCCGAGCATGTCAGGCGCTTCCCTTCTGAGCCGCTTCGGCCTGTTCCAGGATCAGTTTTTCGGTTTCCTCGACATCGTGCAGCCGCTCGGGCCAGACGCCGGTCTGGAGGCATTGGACGCAGCGCACCACTTCTGCGAGGCCCTGCAGGATCATGAAGCCGCCCACCAGCGGGATCAGCGACTTGAAATGGTAGAGCGGCGGCCCGTTCGGCGAGTTCGAGGAATGCTCGCCGATCATCCAGGAGAAGGCCGCGAAGCCGTAGCCCGCGTAGCAGAGCGCCAGGATGCCGGGAAAGAAGAACAGCACGTAGAGCACGAGATCGATGGCGGCCTGCCGGCGCGGCGCCCAGGCGCGGTAGAGGAAGTCGCCGCGCACATGCGCGTTGCGCGTCAGCGCGTAGGGACCCGCCAGCATGAACAGCGCGCCGTAGAGGATGTACGAGACGTCGAACGCCCACTCCGTCGGCGACTGCAGCAGATAGCGCGAGAAGACCTCGTAGCTCATGGCCATCGTCAGGATCAGGATCGCCCAGGAGCCCGTCTTGCCGACGATGGTGCTGAGCGTGTCGATGCCGAACAGCACGGCGTCGAGCATGGAGCGCGAGCCGCGCTTCAGCACGCACCAGCCGAGATAGAGGAAGGCCAGCGAGAACACGCCGATCAGCAGCGCGTTGAGGGCGGCGGAAACGATCATCATGGCGCGCGATCCTCGCGGCAGAACGGTGGACGCAGGCACGCTGCGCGGGTGACGGAGATCACGAGGCTATCCACATGCAAAGAACGTGGTTATGGCGCGGCCTTCGCCGTCAGCAAGGGCCGGGCGCGAAGAACCCCGGAACGGCCGGTAGGCCGCCGCTCCGGGGCGTCATGTCGGGGTGAGGCTCAGGCCTTGAAGAAGTGCTGGAAAGCCTTGCTGAACGGCGGCGTGTTGGCCTCCTCATAGGTGAGCGTGCGCTTCACCCAGGCCTTCTGCGAGTCGATGACCTTCTTGAAGAAGGCGTTCTCGGCCGACAGCTTCTCGATCACCTTGTCCCAGGCGGCGAGCTGCGCATCCAGGATGGCGTCGGGCGTCTTGACGATGTTGACGCCCTTGGCCCGCAGCGCCTCGAGATCCTTCGAGTAACGGTCCGTCGCCTTCCACAGCATGTCGGAAGAGGCGGATTCGGCCGCGTACTTCACGATGGCCTTGAGCTCGGCCGGCAGCGCCTCGAACTTGGCCTTGTTGAAGATTAGCTCGAAGGACTCGGCGGACTGGTGCCAGCTCTGCAGCATGTAGACCTTGGACACGTCCTGGAAGCCGAGGAGCGAATCCGAGGACGGGTTGTTGAACTCGGCGCCGTCGATGACGCCGCGCTCCAGCGCAGGAACGATTTCGCCGCCCGCCAGGATGGTGACGGCCGCGCCCATCTCGCGCTTGAGGTCAGCGGCGAGGCCGACCGTACGGTACTTCAGGCCGCGGATGTCGTCCGCCACCTTCAGCTCGCGCTTGAACCAGCCGAGCGGCTGGCAGGGCATCGGGCCGGACAGGAAGCCCACGAGGTTGAGGCGAAGGACCTGGCTCACCAGCTCGTTGTAGAGCTCGTAGCCGCCGCCATAGTTCATCCAGGCGAGGAAGTTGTTGGCGTCCCAGCCGAAGGCGGGAGGCGTGCCGAACAGCGAGAAGGCCTTGTTCTTGCCGTACCAGTAGGCGCAGACGCCATGGCCGCCATCGAGGATGCCGGCGTTGACCGCGTCCTGCATCTGGAAGGCCGGCACGACCGAGCCCGCGGCGAGCACGTCGATCTTCAGCCGGTTGCCGGCCATCTCGTTGACGCGCTTGGCAAAGTCGCCCGCGAACTCGTGGAAGATGTCCTTGGTCGGCCAGGTCGACTGGAACTTCCAGGTCACCGTCTGCGCATGGCTGACATTGGGCATGGCCACGGTGGCGGCGGCGCCGGCAGTGGCGGCGGTGATGAAGCGGCGGCGGCTCGGCCTTGTGCCGGATTTCGTCTCGGTCATGCAGTCCTCCTTGGATGATGCGCCCTCCCGGGCGCTGGCGGATTTTCCGCTCTGG
>JAIXZF010000270.1 GCA_027489835.1 Hyphomicrobiales bacterium | reverse complement strand
ATGTCGGCGAGCTTGAACTGCAGCGCCTGGAACTGGTCGAGGCTTTTGCCGAAGGCCTTGCGTTCGGCCATGTAGGACAGGCTCTTGTCGAGCGCCGCCTGCGCGCCGCCGACCGAGCAAGCCCCGATGTTGAGCCGTCCGCCATCGAGCCCCGCCATCGCGATCTTGAAGCCGATGCCCTCGGGGCCGAGCCGGTTGGCGACCGGCACCCGGCAGTTGTCGAGGATCACAGCGCGCGTCGGCTGGGCATTCCAGCCCATCTTGCGCTCCTCGGCGCCGAAGGAGAGGCCTGGTGCATCCTTCTCGATCACGAGCGTCGAGATGCCGGAAGGGCCGTCCTCGCCCGTGCGCACCATGGTGACGTAGACATCCGACACGCCGGCGCCGGAGATGAACTGCTTCTGCCCGCTGACGACATAATGATCGCCATCGCGGACCGCCCGCGTCTTCAGCGCTGCGGCGTCGGAGCCCGCGCCGGGCTCGGTCAGGCAGTAGCTGGCGAGATGCTCCATGCTGCAGAGCCTTGGCAGGAAGCGCCGCCGCTGCTCGTCCGAGCCGTAGGCGTCGATCATCCAGGCGGCCATGTTGTGGATCGAGATGTAGGCGGCGACCGTGGGGCAGCCCGTGGCCAATGCCTCGAAGATCAGCGCCGCGTCGAGGCGCGTCAGACCCGAGCCGCCGACATCGTCGCGCACATAGACCCCGCCCATGCCAAGCGCGGCGGCCTCGCGCATCTCCTCGACCGGAAAATGCTTATCCGCATCCCAGCGCACGGCGTGGGGCGCCAGGGTCTCGGCGGCAAATGCGCCGGCCATCTCGCGGATGGCGGTCTGGTCGTCATTGAGGGCGAACATGCGCGGGTTCCCCCGGATTGAAGCGGCGTCACGCGCAGTCTTAACCGGTTTTGCGCGGTTGGAAGACCCGTGAATGCGCACAATCCGTTGGCGCGCCCGTGCAGGCTCGCCCGTGCATGCGTGCCTTGGGAGTTCAGCGGGGCTTGGCTAGCCGCTTCACATTGGAGCGCACGCGCTTGGCGGCCGGCCGCAGCGCGGCGTTGACGAGCCTCTGGCCTGTCTGCATCGCGCTGGGGGGCTTGAGCCCCTGCACCATGGCGATGGAGGATTGCCACCAGATGCGCTGCATCTCGACATTCATGGCCATCATGCCCTCGGCCACGGCCGCGACCTTCTCCTGCACCATGCGCTCGCTTTCGCGCGGGCCGGTGCCGAGACCCATCATTTCGAGCCACAGAAGGGGCGCGCGCTGTGCGATGACAAGGGGGGCCATCATGAGATCGTTTTTCATGGGGCGAGTAGGAGCCCGAACCCGCCCATCGTCAAGACAAATATATTGCACCGCAACATGGAACTAAAGACGTAGCAGCTGCTCCGCCGTCACCCAGAACACCTCGCCGCTGCTCTCCGCGCTGTCGAGCCAGAGGAAGTTCACCTCCGGATACTCGGCGTCGAGGATTTCGCGGTCGGTCCCGATCTCGCAGATCATCCCGCCTGTCGGGGTCAGATGCTGGCGGGCGCCCTTCAGGATGCGCCGGACGATGTCGAGCCCGTCCTCGCCGCCCGCCAGCGCCATAGCGGGCTCCGCCAGGAATTCGGGCGGCAGCTGGGCCATCGTCTCGGCGTCGACATAGGGCGGGTTGGTGATGATGAGGTCGTAGCGGCGGCCCTTGAGCGGCGCGAACAGATCGCCCTTGAACAGCTCGATGCGATCCTCGAAGCCGCTCTCGGCGACGTTGAGCTTCGCCACCTCCAGCGCGTCGGCCGACAGCTCCACCGCGTCGATCTCAGCATTCGGAAAGACATGCGCCGCGAGGATGGCGAGGCAGCCCGAGCCGGTGCATAGATCGAGCACGCGCCCGACCCCGTGCACATCCTCGATCAGCGTGAAGCCCTCGCCGCCGAACAGGTTGCTGAACAGCATCTCGCCGAGATAGGAGCGCGGCACGATCACGCGCTCGTCGACCCGGAACGGCACGCCCTGAATGTAGGTGCGCCCGGTGAGATAGGCGGCGGGCTTGCGCGTCGTCACGCGCGCCTCGATGAGCCCGATCAGGGCCTCGCGCTCGGCGCGCGTCAGCCTCGCATCGACGAAGGGCTCGAGTTGGTCCACCGGCAGGTGCAGCGTCTCGAGGATGAGATAGGCCGCCTCGTCCAGCGCCGTGGTCGCGCCATGGGCGTGCACGAGCTCCGCCTGCCTGAAACGGCTGACGGCATAGCGCAACATGTCGCGCAAGGTGACAAGCTCGTCAGGCGTGGCGATGGATGTGGAAGCACGCGTCATGGTCATGGCGCGGAGCGATCCCACAGCGGCGGGGCGGATGCAAGCCGCTGGCCTTGTCCTCAGAACACTCTGATCGACACGATGCCGAGGAAGGCGAGGCAGGCGGCGCACCAATGCAGGGGGCCGATCTTCTCGCGCAGCACGAAGGCCGCGATCGCGGTGGCGAACAGGACGCTGGTCTCGCGCAGCGCGGCGGCGGGAGCGATGGGCGTTACCTTCAGCGCCAGCACGTAGAGGATGAAGCTCGTCATCGACAGCGCCGAGACCCCGAACGCCACCCTTGCGTTGCGGATCAGCAGCTTGACGGGGTTCTGGCCCTCGAAGCGCACCATCGCGGTCAGCGTCAGCCCGTTGCCCACCGCCACGGCGAAGGCATAGGCCAGCGGGTCGGCGCTGAGCCGGACGCCCATGGCGTCGGCAGCGACATAGCCCGCTCCGCACAACGCCGCGAACAGCGCGTAGAACACGCCCGTCATCTCCACCTTGCCCGCCCGGCTGGCCACGAAGGCCAGAAGGATGAGCGCCCCCGAGATGAGCAGAACGCCGACCACGCCGCCGGGGCTCGGCCATTCGCCAAGCAGGGCGATGGCGATGGGCAGGGCCAGCAGCGGGATGCCGGCGCGCATCACGGGATAGACGAGCCCGAAGCTGGCGCGGGCATAGGCGGCCATCGCGGCGCGGATGCCGATGCTGTTGATGACGACACCGAAGACCAGCCAGGGCATGGCTTCGGGCGATGGCAGGCCCGTGTAGATCAGCGGCGGCAGGCTGACGACGCCGGACGCGATTACGGCGCAGGCGAGGATGTCGCCGGGATTGGGTCGCGAGCGGGCGATGGCGTTCCACGAAGCGTGGAGGAACGCGCTCAGCAGGATTGCGAGAAAGGGGAGGGTCCCGATCACAGGGACTTTTGCATGAAGATCAGGTCCAGCCAGCGCCCGAACTTGTAGCCCACCTCGCGCAGCGCGCCCACCTCGCGAAAGCCATGCCGGGCATGCAACCGGCGTGACGCCTCGTTGCGGCTTTCGATGCCGGCCACCATCACGCGCTTTCCCATGCGCGCGGCCTCGCCGAGCAGCGGAGACAGCAGCGCAGGCCCGATGCCGCGCCCGCGAAGGTCGGCACGGACATAGATCGAGTTCTCGACCGTGTGCCGGTAGCCCGGCCAGGCGCGCCAGTCGCCGAACGAGGCGAATCCGGCGACGCCGCCGCTCGCGTCCTCCGCCACCAGCACGGGCCAGCCGCCCTCGCGCTTGGCGCTGAGCCAAGCGGCCCGTGCTTCCAGCGTGGTCGGCGTCTCGTCCCACACGGCGGTGGTGTTGAGGATCGCGTCGTTGACGATGGCCAGGATGCCGGGAAGGTCGGCCTCTCGGGCAGCGCGCACGCTGATGGCGGCAGGCGCAGTGGCGGGCGTCGCTGGCCTGAGATCCTTGTAGTAATAGACGGTAGGACACAGCCGGCCGTCGGGCCAGAGCGCGAAATCAGGCACTGCGCCCACCCGGCTCCAGCCGCCGCGCTCGTAAAGGCGCATGCCGTCACTGTCGTCGACCGTGTCGAGCACCATCAGCCACATGCCAGCCGCGAGGGAGGCGCGTTCGGCGGCCTCAAGCAGCGCGAGGCCGATGCCCTGGCCGCGCGCCTCACGCCTGACCAGCATCTTGGAGACGTCCGAACGATGCGGCTGGTTGGGGATGCCCGTGGCCACCACCTGCACGGTGCCCACGAGCCGCCCCGCGCTTTCGGCCACGATGAGCGTGCGCCCGCCTGAAGCCACGCCCTCCGCCACCTTCCCCCAGAAGGCCAGAGCCTCGGGCCGCGTCATGTCGGCCATGAACGAGACCGACGCGCCGCCTGCCACGCAGTCGAGCAGGATGTCGGCCAGTTCATCCGAGCGAGCCACGGCCTCCGCCGCGTCGAGGACCCTGATTACGAAGCCGGAGGCGGGCGGCATGCGAAGCTCCTTGCGGTTATCGGCGCGCCAGCACGACCGCGTAACGGGCCATGACCGCGCCGGGATTGTGGAAGTGGATTGGCGCATCGAGCCCCATGCGCAGGCAATCGCCCGGTTCGAGCCGCGTCGTGGCGGCGCCCACGGTCATCTCCATCTCGCCCTCGAGCACCCAGACCAGCTGCTCCAGCCCGTCGGTGCGCGTGGAGTTGTCGAAGAGCACGCGCGCGCCCGCCGGAAAGGTGACGTAGACGACCTCGGCGGCCGAGCCGGGAGGCGACACGTTCCGCCTGACATAGCCCGAGGCGGGGTCCTCCCAGTCGGATTGGTCCTCCCAGCGCAGAAGCGGGGCGCCCGTGGGCTCGGCAGGCGCGAAGAGAGATGCGAGGCTGACGCCGAGCCCGGCCGCGAGCCGTGCGAGGATCGCCGCCGTCGGGCTCACCTCGCCGCGCTCGATCTTCGAGATCATGGCGCGGCTGACGCCGGACGCCTCCGCGAACTGCTCGAGCGTCCAGTCGCGTTGGCTGCGGGCCTGCCGGATGCGTGCTGCCAGATGCTGCTTGAGGTCTGAATCCATGATACGAGAATAGTTCTCTTATGATGGAAGTCAACCGGTCGACCGTAACGATCCGTTGCGTTGCGCCGAACATGTCGGGCATGCAGGCCGCAAACCATGGGAGGCCGCCATCGCTGCGATCGACACCATCCTCGACAAGATCGGGCGCCGGCTCGCAGACCGGCTGACCATGCGCAAGAGCCATTATGAGCCCTATGCCGCAGCCCGGCCGGAGTTTCTCGCCATGACGCTGAAACCATGCGACGTCCTGCTGGTCGAAGGCGCGCCCAGCAAGATTTCGTCGGCTATCAAGTATCTCACCCAGTCGACCTGGTCCCATGCGGCCCTCTACGTCGGAAAGGGGCTGGGCCTGACCAATGATGACGGGGAGCCGCTGGTCCTCATCGAGGCCGAGCTTGGCGAAGGCGTCATCGCCTCGCCGCTGTCGAAATACACCAGCTACAACACGCGCATCTGCCGCCCCGTCGGCCTGGACGAGGACGACCAGGCCGCCGTCATAGGCCATGCCCGCTCCAGCCTCGGGCACTCGTATGATCTGCGCAACATCCTCGACCTGATGCGCTACTTCCTGCCCAACCCGCCGGTCCCAACCCGCTTCCGCCGCAAGATGATCGCCTTCGGCTCCGGCGATCCGAGCCGCAGCATCTGCTCCTCGCTGATCGCGCGCGCCTTCGAGTGCGTGCGCTATCCGATCCTGCCGACGGTCGAGCGGCGCGAGGGCGATCCGGGCGTGTTCGAGGAGGTGATGCACATTCGCCATCACTCCCTGTTCACGCCGCGCGACTTCGACGTCTCGCCCTACTTCCAGGTCGTCAAGCCGACGCTGGAGGCCGGGCTCGATTACCGCACCGTGCCCTGGGCCGACCGGCTGCCGCCCCCGGGCATGCCGCCAGCGGAACGGGTGCGCTGAGGCCGGCCACGGGCCGCGACACCCGTTGCCCTCGACGGCACTGTTGGGCGCTGCTATGTGCGGCGCATGGCAACGCAGTCCATTGACAACATCCGCAATTTCTCGATCGTGGCGCATATCGACCACGGCAAGTCGACCCTGGCGGACCGGCTGATCCAGCTCACCGGCGGGCTTTCCGCCCGCGAGATGACCGAGCAGGTCCTCGATTCCATGGACATCGAGCGCGAGCGCGGCAT
>JAIXZF010000245.1 GCA_027489835.1 Hyphomicrobiales bacterium | reverse complement strand
GCGAGGGTGCGCGCCTTCGCCGCCTACGCGCTGCCGCTGGTGGCGACCAACGTGCTGCTGTCGACCATCCCGCTGCTCAACCGCGCCGTGATGGCCTCCTTCCACGGGCTGGCGGAAGCCGGGTACTTCGCGCTCGCCTCCGACATCGCGGTGAAGCTGATGGGCACGCTCGGCGCGACACTCGAGATCCTGCTGCTGCCGCTCGCCGTGAAGGCCCTAGACCGCGACGGGCCGGCCGCCGCCCATGCCCAGATCGGGCGCAACCTCGTGGTCGTCCTCGCCGTCATCCTGCCGGCGGGCCTCGGCATCCTCGTCGCCCTGCCCGCGATCGAGGCGCTGGCCGTGCCCAAGGCCTATCATGGCCATCTCGGCCCCCACCTCTGGCTGCTGATGCCAGGGCTGATGGCCCTGCCGATCATGCAGGCCGGGTTCAACCCGGTGTACCTGATGGCACGGCGCACGCTCGTCTCGACGATGGCGGCGCTGGTGGCCGTGGCCGTCAACGGCGCCCTTCTCGGCCTCGCCTTGTCCGGGTGGCTCGGCATCTCGAGCGCGCACGGCATCTCGCTGGCCATGTCGGCCGGCTTCGTAGCGGGCGCGGTCATCGTGGCCGCCGGCGCGGCGCGGCGCGCGCGCGTCCTGCCGGGCCTGCGCGACGTCGCGCTGATCGGGCTCGGCCTTGCGCTCGTCGTCGCGCTCGGCTGGCCGCTCAGGCGCATGGAGCCGGCGTTCGCCGCGCTGAGCCTCCAGATCCTGGCGTGCGGCGCCGCCTATGGCGCGGTGATGATCGCCGGCAACGTCGCCTGTTGCCGTGACGTGCTCGGGGCCTATCTCAGACATCGCCTCGGGAGAGCCGCCGCATGAGCAACCACCCAGCCGCCTTGACGCTCGCCGCCGCGCTCGCGGTCGGCCTCGTTTCCTTGCCAGGCGCCCAGCCTGCCATGGCGCAGACCGCCGACCAGCTCGTCGGCCGATGGGGCCTGGCAGCCTATTTCCGTGACGCTGACGCGGCAAAGGTGGCGAGCGCGGCGCGCGGCTTCTGCAATGCACCTTACGTGATCGCCCGCGGCCCCAATGGCGGGGTGATGCTCAACCGGCCGGACGAACCCGGCAAATCCGAGCATGTGCTCAAGACCAGTTGGGGCAAGACCTATATCGGCCCCGAGGGCGAGGCGGGTGGGCCCAAGGATCGCGAGTTCGTCAGCTTCGGGCCGGACCAGTTCGTGCTGCGCTGGATCGATCCCACCGTGGGCAACCGCTATGGCGTGATGGTGTTCGCGCGTTGCGGCCGTCGCTAGGCCGCGCGAAGACCGATCTCCCCTTTTGCGCTTCATTAACCGCGCTGCTGCGCCGGGTGGTAACCATACCGCCAGGAAAACGGGCATGGTGAATATCCGCGCCATCCGGACAGGCTTGCGTTTACCACCCGTTGAGCGCCGGAGCGCAGCGTCGAGCCCGTTGCAGAGCTGTTTTCGGGTGGTTGCGTATGCGTGGCGTGTCGTTTCCGGTGGCGGGGGCCCTGGTGAGCTTCGGGCTGTTGTCCTGGCCCATGCAGGCCATGGGTCAGGCCTTTTACATCCAGCAGCCGACGGGGCGCGAGCGCGCGCAGGCCGCAGCGCAGGTCACCGGCTCGGTGGGTCAGCCCCGCGCCGCCACGCACCAGCCCGGCTCGCTGGGCGGCGGCTTCATCGAGTTCCTGATGACCGGCCGCGACCCGACGCCCGGCGCCTACCAGCCGCAGCCCGTCAGCCGCGCCGCGCCCGCCGCCGACCCGATGACGGGCGAACTCACGGCGCGCCCCAGCCGGCAGATGGCCGGCCTCACGCCCCGCACCGATTTCGAGCGCCCCATCGAGCGCGTGCTCGATCCGCGCTTCGAGCGGCAGGAAGTGGCCTATGACGGGCCGCACCGGCCAGGCACGGTGGTGATCGACACGCCGCAGAAATTCCTCTTCCTCGTTCTGCCGAACGGACGCGCCCTGCGCTACGGCATCGGCGTCGGCCGCCCCGGCTTCGAGTGGGCCGGCGTGAAGAGCATCACCCGCAAGGCCGAGTGGCCGGACTGGACGCCGCCGGCCGCGATGCTCAAGCGCCGGCCCGACCTGCCGCGCTTCATGCCGGGCGGCCCCGAGAACCCGATGGGCGCGCGCGCCATGTATCTGGGCTCGACGCTCTACCGCATCCACGGCACCAACGAGCCGCACACGATCGGCCAGGCGGTGTCGTCGGGCTGCATCCGCATGACGAACGATGACGTGACCGACCTCTACGAGCGGGTGCGCGTGGGCATGAAGGTCATCGTCATCTAGCTCCGGCGCCCGCCCCCGCCCACGCCTTGTCAACCGCAGCGCCGGATAGGCCGCGCCGCCCCGCCAGGCCGGCGCGCAACCGGACCCGCCCCGCCGCCAACGGGGCGGGTTCTCTCGTTCAGCTGGCGCCGATGAAGATGCCGGTGGCGAGCACGAGCAGGCCGCCCAGCACGATCTGGATGACGGCCCGGCCGAAGGGCGTCTCCATGTATTTCCAGCGGATCCAGGCGATGGCCCAGAGCTCGAAGATGACGATGACGCCCGCCACGGCCGTCGCGGTCCAGAAATCGGGAATGAGGTAGGG
>JAIXZF010000006.1 GCA_027489835.1 Hyphomicrobiales bacterium | reverse complement strand
GCCGGCGATCGGGTCGGTTACGGCGTCGAGGATGCGGACCAGCAGCAGCACGAAGCCCACGGTGGCGATCGGCAGCCCGATATCCCGCGCGTAGAATTCGGGGACGATGACGTAGAAGGGCAGGCTGAGCGCGGCGATGGGCAGCGCCGGCAGCGCGTAGCCCAGGAGCTGCCGCGTCGTGGGCTCGGCGGGCGGGGTCATGATGGGCGCCGCGGGGCAGGGCGCAGCGTCGGACCGAGCGCCGCTGCGCCGGGGGAGGGCGCGGGCGCCGTGAGCCGGCGCTCAACCACGCCTGAACACCATCTGCCTCACGTCGATGTTCCCGGAGCGGAAGCCCGCCTCGCAATAGGCGAGGTAGTACTCCCACATGCGCCTGAAGCGCTCGTCGAAGCCGAGCGGCGTCAGCTGCGGCCAGGCCGCGCGGAAGCGGTCGCGCCAATCGGAGAGCGTGCGCGCGTAGTCGAGGCCGAAGGCGCGCTCGCCGATGAGCGGCAGGCCGAAATTCTGCCCCAGCGACTTCATGTGGGTCGGCGTCGGCAGCATGCCGCCCGGGAAGATGTAGGCCCGGATGAAATCCATCTCGCGTTTGTAGAACTGGAAGCTTTCGTCGCGGATGGTGATGACCTGAAGGCCCGCCGTGCCGCCCTCCTTCAGCCTGTCGCGCAGCTGGCGGAAGTAAGTCGGCCAGTATTGTTCGCCCACCGCCTCGAACATCTCGATGGAGGCGATGCGGTCATAGGTGCCGGCCTCGTCCCGGTAATCGAGCAGCTTGATCTCGACCTTGTCGTTGAGCCCGGCCCTTGCGATGCGCTCGGAGGCGAAGGCATGCTGTTCCTGCGAGATGGTGAGGCCCGTGACCTTGCAGCCGATCTCGCGGGCCGCGAACTCGGCGAAGCCGCCCCAGCCGCAGCCGATCTCAAGGACATGGTCGTTCGGGCCGATCCCCGTCTGCAGCGCGAGTTCGCGGTATTTCCGCGTCTGGGCCGACGACAGGTCGTTGTCGCCCGGTGCGTAGATGCCGGCTGAGTAGGTCATCGTCCGGTCGAGCCAGGCGCCGTAGAAGCGGTTGCCGAGGTCGTAGTGCGCGTGGATGTTCCGCCGCGAGCCGGAGCGCGTGTTGCGGTTGAGGAAATGCCGCAGGATCTGCCAGAGCCGGGCCAGCGGACGGCCGGAGAGCATGGTCTGGATTGCGTCGTAGTTCACCGCGAACAGTTCGAGGAAGCGTGCGAGGTTGGGCGTGTCCCATTCTCCGTTCAGGTAGGCCTCGGCGAAGCCGATGTCGCCGCCGGTCGCAAGGCGCCTGGCGAAGGCGAAGTCCTTGATCTCGAACACCGCCTCGGGCCCGGGCCCGGCGCCCTGGAACAGCAGCGCCCGCGCATCGGGCAGGATGATGGTCAGCGCGCCCCGCTGGATGCGCAGCGCGTAGCCCAGCGCGAAGCGGATGCCGGAGGGCAGATCGGCGGTGAGCCTGTCGATGGTGTCGGCGGTGACGGGCAGTGTCGGCGTCATGGTCGTCGAAGCGGCGGGCAAGCCGTGCTCCCTTTTTCTGTCAATGAAGTTCAGGCGTGGTCAGGCTGGCGCGCGCCAAGCAGTCCGGACGCCGCGTCGCCGTAGGAAACGGGCGCCGGGGCCGGGGGGCGGTCGTATAGACGGATGCCCTTGAACCAAAGCTTCATCGCCTCCCAATGGATGCCTGCCACGACTTTCAACGTCATCAACGGAAACGTCAGACATGCTTTCACAATTGCCTTGGAGGTCAAGTCGCTCCGGCGGCCAGTGAAGGTGGCGGCGAGAATGGGTCCATCGGCATCCGTTTCGAGGATGCGCACCGCGACGCGCTCGCCTGGCGGGCGGATGCGGAAGCGGTAGCGCATGGCTTGGCCCATGAACGGCGAGACGTAGAAGCGCTTGTCCCGCTCCTGCCGGATCCCGGCTTCCGACATCTGCCCCGGCTCCAGCGGACAGACATAGGTGTGCATCTCGCCGAAGGTGTTGCGCACCTCGTAGATCAGCGCTGCGGGCCGCTCCTGCCGGTCGTAGACGAAGTAGACCGAGATCGGGTTGAAGGCGAAGCCGAGCATGCGCGGGTAGCACAGCAACAGCACGCGCCCACCGGCCGCATCGACGCCGGCCGGTCCCAGCAGGTCGTCGACATGCCGCCTCAGACGGCCCGGCCGCGTGTCGGCCGAGCCTGTGCCGTGGTCGGCTTCATGGAAAGAGAGCAGGTTCCATCGTCCGATGCTGAAGAAGGGCGAGCGGCGGCCCGCCTCCTCGAGCCGGTCGACGTCGATCAGCAGGCAGAAGACCTTGTAGGCGAAGCGGTGCGCCCGCGGCTTCATCCTGTGATGCATCACGTCGCCGGGAAACAACCAGGCGGCGCCGCTTGGCGGCGGAAACGGGGCTGGCGCGCCGCTCATGTCGGGGCCCGGCGTCATTCCGCCGCCGTCGCCAGCCGGCGGGCCGCGACCCGCCAGGGAGCCGCGGCGCCGAGCGTCTCGGCCACGGCCAGACCGGAGGTCAGCCCATCCTCGTGGAAGCCGTAGCCCGTCCAGGCGCCGCAGAACCAGGTGTGGTTGCGGCCCTGGATGTTCGGCAGCGCTGCCTGCGCCTCGGCGACGCCGGCGCGGTATTGCGGGTGAGCGTAGGCGTAACGCCCGAAGGTCAGCTCCGGCCGGGGCGGCGCCGGAGGGTTGAGCGTGACGAACAGCGGAAGGCGCTTGTCGATGCCCTGCAGCGCGTTCATCCAGTAGGTGAGCGTGATCTCCGAACCCTCTTCGTTCTGGAGCACGTTCCATGCGGCCCACGCTGCCTTGCGCTTCGGCATCAGCCTCGGGTCGCGATGCAGCCAGACCTCGTTGTCGCGATAGGGAATCGCGCCGAGCACCGCCCGTTCCTCGGGGGTGGGGTCCGACAGCATCGCCAGGGCCTGGTCCGAGTGCGCGCCGATGATGACCTGATCGTACCGTTCCGAATGGCCCGAGACATCGGTGACCGTGACCCCGAGGTCGTGCCGCTTGATGCCGACCACGCCCGAGCCGAGCCTCAGCCTGTCCCGGAACACCGCCGTCATGCGCTCGACATAATGCTGGCTCCCGCCCTTGACAGTGCGCCAGAGCGGCCGGTCCCAGTGCAGCAGGCGGTGGTTGTCGAAGAAGGAGATGAAGCTGTTCGCCGGGAACTCGACCAGCGATTTGGGCGGCATCGACCAGATCGCCGCGCCCATGGGCACGAGGTACTCCTCGCGGAAGCGCCGCGAATAGCCGCCGCGTTCGAGATAGGAGCCGATGCTCTCGCTGGTGAGCCGCCCCGCCGCCCGATCCTCGAGCGCCGAGCGGTTGAAGCGGAACATTTCGCGGATCATGTTCAGATGCTGGAACGAGACGATGTTGCGGCGTCGCGCGAACAGTCCGTCCAGGATGCCGGTGGCCCGCCCGGCCCATTCCAGCGCGCCATCCTGCGATGAAACCGAGAAGCCCATCTCCGATGGGATCGTCTCGACGCCGAGGTGCGTGAACAATTGAACCAAGTTGGGGTAGTTGAGTTCATTGAACACGATGAAGCCGGTGTCGACCGAGACCGGCGTGCCGTCATAGTCAATCTCGACCGTGGCCGAGTGGCCCCCCGACCGGGTGTCCTTCTCGTAGAGCGTGACCTCGTGGGTGGAGCAGGTTGCGAGAGCCCAAGCCGCAGCATTTCCGGCAATGCCGGCGCCGATGACCGCAATACGCATTGAGGGTTAGTCCCTTCTGGCAAAGTTCCGTGGACGTCGGGTCCAAGCGGGATACGCAGCCATTCGGGATTCGGTTTCGCCTGTTTCGCTCAAGCTTTGGC
>JAIXZF010000259.1 GCA_027489835.1 Hyphomicrobiales bacterium | reverse complement strand
GTGATGAGCGGCGTCCGGACGCAGTCGATGCCGCGCAGGCGCCAGTAGCGCATCTGGTTGCGGCTGATGAAGACGAAGGCGTCCGCGAGCTTCGCCGCCCAGCGGAACATCGCGAGGCGCGATTCGTCGCTCGGGCGCAGCACGGTCGTGTGGAACACGCAGGCGATGCGGCTGCGGATGCCGCCGACGCGCCTCAGGGCGACCGAGACGATGAGCGGGGTCTGGTTGACCGCGATCAGAACGTCGGCATCGATCCGGCGCAGCGCGCGCCACGCCGCCAGCCAGCCGAGCGGGCGCGACATGCCGACCGTGTCGAGGCGGATCGGATCCTCCGCACCGGGCATCTCGGCGATGCTCTTCGAGGTCTTGGTGCCGTAGACAAGCAGCGCCGTGTCGAAGCCACGCTCACGCAGCCGCGCCCGCAGCGCCACCGTGTGGCGCTCCGCGCCGCCGACGCTGAGGCCGGACACGAAGAACAGGACCTTGGGCTTGCCGGCAGTGGTCATCAGTCAACTTTCCGTTCGGCCCCGCGCGGGGCTGCATCGAGTTCGGGACGGCGTGCCTGCCGCTCCCGGCCGCGCCGGCCGGATGCCATGAGGCCGCGATAGGCAGGCTCGAGCGCGTCGCAGACGGCGCTCCAGTGAAAATCGCCGGTCCACGCGGCGACGCCGTCCATCAGCGCCTGCCAGTGCGCGTCATCGTCGAGGAGGCGGCGGATCGCGCCGGCCAGCGCCGCAGGATCGGCGGGCGGGACGAGGGTTCCGGTGATGCCGGGCCTGACGGAATCCACGAGACCGCCCACATGCGTCGCGAGGACGGGCCGGTGATTGCCGAAGGCGGCGGCGACGACGCCGCTCTGGGTGGCCTCGAGATATGGCAGCACGACGGCCGAGGCCGACTGAAACTCGGCGACCGCCTCGCCGACCGACAGATACTTGCGGATGGCGGTGATGGACGGATCGGCCTCGACGGCGCCCTGCAGCCGGTCGAGCTCGGAGCCGCGACCGGCCAGCCTGAGCTCGAACGGCACGCCCTCGCGGCGCAGGATGGCGACCGCCTCCAGAAGCGTGCCGAGGCCCTTGTAGGCTTCCATGCGCCCGAACATCAGCAGCCGCCTTCGCTCGGGCGCGCGCGCCTGTCCGGGCTCGGGAAGCAGGATCTCGCCATGCTGGGTCGAGATGATCGGCCGGCCGTCCTGAAGGCTGGCCGCGAGCTCCCGGCGGCAATGGGCGCCATGGACGTGGAACGCCGCTGCCAGCGCCCGCAGCGCCTCGCGATGGGGGGTCATGCGCACGGCCCAGTCGGCATCGGCGCCGATATGCGGCTTGGGGTCGTGCACGGTCAGCAGGACCGGCGCCATCAGCGACGCCGCCTGCGCCAGCTGCCGCACGAAGTAGTCGGTCTGCTCCTGAACGTGGATGACATCCGGGCGGAAGGCCGCCATGGCGGCCGCGAGCCGGCCATAGGAGACGAGCCTCTGCGCGCGCGTCCTGGCCCGGAAGGTGACCAGACGAAGCCGCGCGCGCGCCTGCTCCACAAGCGCCGGGGTGCACTCCTGGGCGAGGTTCTCGAGGTTGACGGCGAGCCAGACGGGGCCGCGCTCGGCCTGCGCCAGCGCGAGCCGGACGGCGTACTCGGCGAAATGGGGGGCGAAGTAGGCGATCCGCATGGCTCGGCTCATGTCCTGCCGCGCCAAAGCCCGGAAAGCCGGGCGCGCGCGGCGTCATCGGCGAAGGCCAGGATGGCGATTGCGCCGAACAGCGCGGCGTAGAGCACGCAGCCCAGCGCGGTGACGAAGAGGGTGCGCTCGCCAGCCATGTCGGCCAGGGCGCGCGCGCCGAAGGCGCAGACGAGCGCCACGAGGGGAGGAGCGACGTCCGCGAGCCGGCCCGGCACAAAGCCGAGGGCGCGCGCGACGACCCCGAAGCGCACGAGGTTGACCGCCGCGAAGGCGACCGCGACCGCGATCGCGGCGCCGAGCTGGCCCTGGGACGGGATGAGCAGCGCGCAGAGCGCGACGAGGCCGGCGAGGCCGCCCGACAGGATCATGAGCTCGGCCCTGTGGCGGCCCGTCATCGAGAGGGCGAAGCCCATGGGCGCGAGGGCCCCGCTCAGCAGGTAGCCGAGCGGCAGCAGGAACGCGACGTCGGAGCGGAAGCTGAAGCTCGGGCCGAAGACGAGATCGAGCCTGTCGCCGAAGGCCGCCACGCCGGCGAAGACGAAGCCGGCACTGATCGAGGCGAAGCGCAGATAGCCGTCGAGCTCGGCCTTCATGCCGGCGACATCGCCCCTCGCGTAGCAGCGCGACACGCGCGGGCCGAGCGACTGGCTGGCCGCGAGCGGATAGATCTGCACGAGTTGCGACACGGTGGAGAGCGCGCCGTATTCGCCCGCGTCCTTCGCCGTGCCGAGCGCGCCCAGCATGAGCAGGTCGGTGAAGCGCATCAGCCCGTAGACGAGAAGGTTCGGCGCCATGGCGAGCGAGGCCCACAGCATGGCCCG
>JAIXZF010000052.1 GCA_027489835.1 Hyphomicrobiales bacterium | reverse complement strand
TGCGCAAGCTCATCCAGGGCTGAGCCTGAGCGCCTGCCCTGCGGCAGGCGCGCTGCTCATCACTTGCTGATCGTCACTTGCAGGCTGTCACTTGGCGGCCGGGGGCCGACGGCCCTCCCTGGCCGGCAGCGTCTTGAGATACTCGGCCATGGCGCGGCGGTCCGCCGGGCTGAGCTTGGCCGTGTTCTGCACGACTTCTGCCATCTCGTCGGCGACGAAGCCGCCTGCCGGGGTCGAGCCATTCGTCAGCAGCATCTCGAAATCGGCGACGGACCAGTCGCCAAGACCGTCCTTGGCGTGCTGCGAGATGTTGGGAATGAAGCCCTTGCCTTCGGGGTTCGGCCCGCCAGCCATGCGCCCCTCGGCCGTGATCCCTCCGAGCGCGTTGCGGCGTGAATGGCACTCTGCACAATGGCCCGGGCCTTCCACCAGATAGGCGCCGCGGTTGATGGTCGTGCTCCTTGCCGGGTCGGGCCGGAAGGGCTCGCCGTCGAGGAAGAGCAGCTTCCAGACGCCTAGCGTGGCCCTGATGTTGAAGGGAAAGCCGAGCTCGTGCGGCTTGTTTGGCGTGTCGGACGCCGGCAGCGTCTTCATGAAGGCATGAAGATCTCGGACATCGTCCAGCGAGAGGCGCTGATACGAGGTGTAGGGGAAGGCTGGATAGAGATGCTCGCCCTTGCGGCCCGTGCCCTTGAGCATGGCGGTGACGAACTCGGCCTCGCTCCAGGCACCGATGCCCGCGACCGGGTGAGGCGAGATGTTCGGCGCGTGGAATGTGCCGAAGGATGACCGCAGCGCGAGGCCGCCGCCGAGACCGAGCGGATTGGCCTTGTAGTCGGCGGCATGACAAGAGGCGCAGCCGCCGACATTGAAGATCGTCTGGCCGTTGGCGATGTCGGCCTGCCGACCGGGCAGCGCCGACGCCGCCACATGGGCCGGCGCCGTCAGATAGGCGAAGGCGGCGGCGCCCACCGCGATGATCACGGCGGCGCCTGCCGCAAGCTTCCTCAGGGACGCCATGTCATGTTCCGGTCGGAGTGCTTCGCCCGCCGGAGGCTCCGGCCGGAGCCGGAACGTCAGGCGCGGCGGTCAGGTCTGCGTCGCTCAGAGCGGCGTCTGCATGCGGCGGAAGGAATCGCCGAGGCCAGGCGCGTAGCCGCCGCGGCTGCCATGGCAGCTGCCGCAGGTGGCGGCGAGCTTGGGATACTCGACCTTGAACGTCGCCTCGTCGGTGATCGACACAGACGCCGCCTTCACGTCGGCCACCCATTTGTCGATGATGGCATTGAATTCGGCCTTGGAAGCCCAGACCTTGTCAGTCGCCTCGGTGCCGCCGCCGGTCTTGGAATCATCCGGGAAGGCTGCCTTGAACTTCGGCGCGTTGGCCTCGATGGCCTTGAGCACACCCTGCACTGGCGCCAGCGCGAACGGCGCCTCGCCGCGCATCATCTTGAACGGGTCACCACCGGCCTGCGCGATGGCGCGCATGGCCTCGCGGCGCTGCTTGACGGCATCGGCATTCTGCGCCTGGACGGTCGTGGCCATGACGAGCACGACGGAAAGGGCGGCGATACGGAGCATGGGCGATTTTCCTTCGACTTCTTTTCTCGAGACCGGCCGCCGCCGTTGCAGCGGCGCCCATGGTCGGGCCGAGATGCACGCTGCATCCGCTCCGATCAATAAAGAGGCAGAGTATCGCCGTTGGGGCGCGTGTAAATCTCTGCAAGACCTGCTCGACCACACATTAAGTTGATCTTGCATTGCCGCAAAGCTAGCCCGGCGAAATCGCCAACACTGTCGCGACGCATGAGGGCGTCGGCGTACGGACCGACCGCGCCGGGCCCGGACGATGGCGGAAGCAACAATGGAGCAGGCGGCTCGCCTCAGCCCTGTTTCGCGGGCGTCCTGACGACAAGGCCGTCCAGCGTGTCTTTCACCTTGATCTGGCAGGACAGGCGCGAGGTCGGGCGGACATCGAAGGCAAAGTCCAGCATATCCTCTTCCATCGGCTCGGCCTTGCCTGTAGCCGCCGCCCAAGCTTCGTCGACGTAGACATGGCAGGTGGCGCAGGCGCAGGCGCCGCCGCATTCGGCTTCGATGCCCGGGATCGCGTTCTTGATCGCGGCTTCCATGACGGTCGAGCCGATCTCGGCCTCGACGGTCCGCGCCGCGCCCGACGCATCAATGTACGTGATCTTCGGCATCGTCCTCAACCTCATCCCTGTGGCCGCACCATTGGCCTCGGCCGGCCGACGCGCGCGATAGCGGCTGCCTCAACAAAGTGGGCGCCGCCCTCAAGGCGCGCGCCCTCGATGGAGGTCAGTTAAGGCCTGCGACGCGGCTTGTGAAGCGCCCTCTTGCCATGGGGAGCTGGGCCGCGGCTCAGGCTGCAGGGCTCATGGCGGCGATCGCGGCGCGCGCCGTCTCGGCGGCGTGGTCGAGTTCAGGCAGCGCAGCGGGTACGGCGCCATCGGCGAGGGCGCGCTCCACCTGCTCGGCTGCATCGGCCACCGCCCAAGCGCCCACGGCCCGCGCCGCGCCCTTGAGCGTGTGCGCCGCGTCGCGGCCGGTTGCGGCGGAAGCGGCCCGAATGGTCAGGAGGTGCTTGACGCATTGCTCGGCAAAGAGCGCCAGAAGTTCGCGGTCGAGTTCGTCGTCGCCGCCGGTCTGGCGCGACAAATGGTCGAGGTCGATCGGAAAGCCCGATGTCCCGTTCCGGGCAGCCTCGTCCATCATCGCGCCTCCGACGGCCGGAACGGGCCCAAAAGCCTGCAGCCAAGCCTCAGCTTGTCGTTTCAGGGTGAATCGGGCGTTAACGATGTCTCGTAAAGATTGGCCGCGGACGGTTTCAATCCGGGGTCCGGTC
>JAIXZF010000414.1 GCA_027489835.1 Hyphomicrobiales bacterium | reverse complement strand
CTGTTCGTCGCCATCTCGATGACATCGGGCGGCGGCGCCTGGGACAACGCCAAGAAGTCGTTCGAGGACGGCTTCGTGGACAAGGACGGCGTGCGCCACATGAAGGGTTCGGACGCCCACAAGGCCTCCGTCACCGGCGACACCGTCGGCGACCCCTACAAGGACACGGCCGGCCCGGCCGTGAACCCCGCGATCAAGATCACCAACATCATCGCGCTTCTGCTGCTGGCCATCCTCGCCCATAGCTGAGCGAAGAAGGCCCCGGCCCGGAACGACGAACCCCGCAGAGCGATCCGCGGGGTTTTCTCATGGGTTGGACCGCGCATGAAAAAGCCGGGCGCGAAGCCCGGCCCTTGCGGTCCGTTTCGGGAAGGGCCGCGGCGCCATCACCTGCGCGGGCGCGGCACGTCTTCCTCGTCCTCGAGCCCGGCATCCGGTGCGCCCAGCGCCTGGGCCACCGGGATCGCTCCGAGGCCGTCCTTCTGGTAGATGTCGTCGCGGAAGTGGACGTCGCCCTCTGCGGTGCCCCAGGCGGTGATGTAGACCCAATAGACGGGCACGCCGCCCGGAATCGGCGCGTTGATGCGCTCGCCGGATTCGAACACCTGGTCGATGCGCGAGCGGTCCCAGCCGGGCGTATCCTTGAGCAGCCACTGGATGTAGTCGCGCACGTTCTGCACGCGCACGCAGCCGGACGAGACGAAGCGATAATCGTCGCCGAAGATGCCCTTGGCCGGCGTGTCGTGCATGTAGACGCCGTGCGGGCTCGGGATGTTGATGCGCACGAAGCCCAGCGAGTTGAACTCGCCGCCGGGATCCTGCCGGAAGGTGTACCGGGTGGCTTCGTCCGAATTCCAGTTCACCGCCTCGGGCGGGATGTGCTGGCCGTTCGGCGCGATGATCCTGATCTTGTTCTCGGTCAGGTAGTTCGGCTCCTTGCGCATCTTCGGGATCAGGTCCTTGCGGATGATCGAAGCGGGCACGGTCCAGGTCGGGTTGAAGTTGATCTCGGGAATGCGCGTCTGGAGGATGGGCGACTGGCGGTCGATCTTGCCGACGCCGGCGGCGTGTCGCGTGGCGACGACGCCGTTCTCGACCGTCTCGACCATGGCGGCGGGGATGTTCACCACCACGTAGCGCTGGCCGAGATTGCCCGAATAGGCGCGGAGCCGGACGATGTTGAGCTCGAGCTGGCGGATTCGCGTCTCGATCGGCACGTTCATCGCCGTCACGGTGCCGGGGTTCAGCGCGCCGGTCAGCGTCAGGCCATGGCGGGCCTGGAAGCGGCGGACCCCCTGCTCGACGAAGCTGTCGAAAGTGGCCGAGCCGGCGGCGGACGGATCGAGATCGCCCGCGATGATGAGGCGGTTGCGCAGCGCGACCACGGCGGGGCCGCGCGAGCCGAGGCGCAGGCGCTCTGGCCCCATCACGGTCCAGCCGCCCTGCACGGCGAGATCGCGATAGCGCTGGAGGGCCTGCTCGGTGGCCTGCATGGCGGTGGGCGAGACCATCGGCGTCGTCGAGCGGACAATGCGGCTGCGGCTCTGCACCGCGTCGTAGGACTGGCGCCACTCGGCCGCGCCCTGGGCGAAGGCGGGGGATGAGATGGCCGTGGCCGCGATGCCCGACATGAAGGCAAAGAGGGTGTCACGGCGCGTCAGGGAACGGGTCATCATGATCTCGTCTCGTTCAGGCACTTGCCGTCGCGGTGTTCTGCCGACGCCGCTCCGTGATCGGATCGGCAGCCGGGCGCGTATCGGAGTCGGGTCGAAAACAAACCATCGAATTCAGCCCCGGACTTTCTCGCGTCGATGTTAACCAACAGTGAGCAATCAGCCGCTTTTAGGGCAAATGGGCCTGAAGTGCAGCATTTTCAACCTGACAACACCGTGATGATTCCCGTTTCCAAGCCAGCGCCGGAATCCGACAGGCCCGCATTCAGGGCCCCATGAACGAGCCGTTCCACACGTCGCTGCTGACGCTCGGCGCGGTTGTCGCGCTGTTCGGCGCCTGCTGGCTGCTAAGCCTCAGGCTGCGCGACGCCGGAATCGTCGACATCATCTGGGGTCCGGGCTTCGCCCTCATCGGCTGGATCGGCTGGCTGCAGCTGCGGCCCGGCCATCCGTCGGCGCTGCTGGTGCTGGCCTGCGTGACGATCTGGTCGCTGCGGCTCGGCTGGCACCTCTGGGCCCGGCACCGGCTCTCGCGCCGGGAGGATGCCCGTTACGCCGCGATGCGCGCTGTCGATCCCGAGCGCTTCGCGACGCGCAGCCTCTGGACCGTCTTCATGCTGCAGGCAGGAATCCTATGGGGGCTTGCCCTGCCGATCCATCTCGCCATGGGCGGCGACGCCAGCGGCAGGCCGGGCCTTCTGTCGCTCGTCGGGCTCGTGCTGTTCGTCGCAGGCTTCGCCGTGGAGAGCGTAGCCGACGCGGCCCTGCTGGCCTTCAGGCGCGATCCGGCCAATCGCGGACGCCTGCTCACCTCCGGGCTGTTCGCCTGGAGCCGGCATCCCAACTATTTTGGAGAATGCGTGCTGTGGACGGGCATCGGGCTGATGGCCTGGGACGCTTCGGGGTCGGCGCTGGCCATGCTGGGACCTGCGGCGCTCACCGCCTTGATCCTGCGCGTCTCGGGCGTGCCGTTGCTCGACGAGCACATGCGGCGCACCCGCCCCGACTATGCGGAGTATGCCGCGCGCACCAGCGCGATCATCCCAAGACCACCGCGGAGTTGAGCCGGCCTCAGTCGCCCCCGCCGCCGCCATCCCCGCCGCCATCGGACCCGCCGGAATCCAGCCCGCCGCCATCCGCGTCGCCGCCGCCCAACAGGACGGCGGCGATCGCGAAGACGACCAGTGCTGCGATGAGGACCATCGTCATGGCGGAGGGACGTGCGCCGTCGTCAGGTCACAGGCGGAAGCGAATCTGGTCGGTCCAGAAGCGCTCGAGGCGCGAAAGGGCATTGTTCATGCGCTCGAAATCGTCGCCGCTGACGCCGCCGATCTTCTCGACCGTGTTGATGTGCTTGGCGTACACGGCCTTGACGATCTCGTGGACCTCGCGGCCCTTTGGCGTCAGGCTGATGCGCACGGCGCGGCGGTCGACGCGCGAGCGGGCGTGATGCAGGTAGCCGGTCTCGACCAGCTTCTTGACGTTGTAGGAAACGTTGGAGCCGAGATAGTAGCCGCGGGTGCGCAGCTCGCTCGCGGTCAGCTCCTTGTCGCCGATGTTGTGCAGCAGCAGGGCCTGCACGCTGTTGACATCATCGCGGCCCTGGCGGTCGAACTCGTCCTTGATGACGTCGAGCAGGCGGCGATGCAGGCGCTCGATGAGATTGAGCGACTCGATGTAGAGCGGGGCGACAGGCGATTGGACGTCGAAATTTTTCTGAGCCAATGCAGCATTCGATTTGCTGTTCATAGTAACTCCACACTGTTTGACGCGAGCCAGCGTTTTTTGTTGCCGGTCTCATTGTGTGGATAACCCTACATGCGCCCCGTGAAGGTGAGTTTAAATATCAGCCTGAATCAAGGATTTACACCACTGCGTAAATCGAATCTGAATTGACGGATCAGTAATCTAAAGAAAAGTTCACTGGAACTTGTGCAATCCTAGCGAGGTTCGGAGCGGCCGGCGAGCCAGCTGAGCACCATGAAGAGGACGACGATGCCGCCGAGCCAGCCGGCGGCGAGCGGCGCGAGGGCCGCGGCGGCCGGGAAGACGAAGCCCGCCACCAGCCGGCTCACCGCCGCGATCAGCCAGACCACGGCGCCCCACGGCGCCAGCAGCCAAAGGCCGACCGCCGCGAGCAGGTCCAGCACCGCGAAGTAGATGGTGAGAGCCTGGAATGTCGGGGCGCGGCCTTCGAAAGGCAGCGTCGCGAAGGGCTCGACGCCCAGGATGACGGCCCAGGAGACCAATCCCTTCGCCAGCCAGGCCAGCGCAAGCAAGCGGTGGAACCACAGATTGATGCGGTGCCAGCGGATGCCGGTCGACTTTGCGCGGGGGGGCTTGGAAGCGGCGGCGGGTGTGGCGGGCGCGGGCACCGGCTTGAGGGGCGGAGGGATCGCCATCGCGTCAGCCGAGATCGTCGGGGACGGGCTGGAAATGATCCGCCACGGCCTCCGCCGACACCTCCGCGAGGGTGGCAGGCGCCCAGCGCGGGGCCTGGTCCTTGTCCACGATCACGGCCCGCACGCCCTCGAAGAAGTCCGCGGAACGGCCCAGGCGACTGACGATCCGGTACTCGAGCCGCATCGCTCCGGTGAACGAAAGCTTTCCGCCCACCCGCATCTGCTCGAGGGCGATCTTCATGCTCGTCGGCGACTTGGTGGCCAGCGACGCGGCCATCCTGACGCAGAACGGATCGCCGGCGGCAGCACCCGCGCCGGCACGGGCGACGATGTCCTCCATCGACGAAGCCCCAAAGACTTGGTCGATCGCGGCGCGATGGGCGAGGACGGGCGCCTCGTCCTGCGGCGCCGCGCCGAAGCGTTCCATCACCGCGCCCACCTCCTCGCCCGCCGCGAGCGCCTCCACGGCGCCGGGCATGGCCGCGCCGGGCATGGCGTGCGTCGCGAGGCCGAGCGCCAGCGCATCCGCCTGCTTGACTCGGTCGCCGGAGACGGCGAGCCATGCGCCTGTCCGGCCCGGCAGACGCGGCAGGGCGTGGGTCGCGCCGACATCCGGAAAGAAGCCGATGCCGACCTCGGGCATGGCGAAGTCGTAGCGCTCGCCCGCGACGCGATGGCTGCCATGCAGCGACACGCCGACGCCGCCGCCCATGACGATGCCGTCGATGAAGGAGATGTAGGGCTTCGGATAGCTCTTGATGCGCATGTTGAGGATGTACTCCTCGCGCCAGAAGGCCAGCGCCTCGGCGAAGCGGCCCTCCTTGCCCCAATCGTAGAGCAGCCGGATGTCGCCGCCGGCGCAGAAGGCCCTGTCGCCTGCTCCGGTGACGACAACGGCCCTGATGGCGGGGTCATGCTCCCAGGCGTCGAGCGCGGCCGCCAGGCTGCGCACCATGCCCGGCGTCAGCGCGTTCAGCGCGCGCGGGCGGTTCAGCGTCACATGGCCCACGGCGCCGCGGCGCTCGCACAGGATCTCAGCTTCGGTCTCGTTCAACGCCGCTACCCACGCCCCTTCGGTCCGCTGCCGGTTTCGGGCGCGAGCCCGGACGTGTCAATGCGCCGCCTGCGACAAACTACGTGGTTTAACCCGCTTTATTGGAATTGTTCCGATGTGCTAGCGTTTCACACAGCACGGGAGTGGTTATGTCGTCACGCAATGTCCGGCCGTTCCAGGCGCCCGCCGCTCGCCGAGAAGCCGAGCCGCAAGCCCAGGTTGACATCGCCCCTCGCCTCGACCTGACGCGCCGGATGAGGCGCAACCGCAAGAGCGACTGGTCGCGGCGGCTGGTGCGCGAGAACCGCTTGACGGTCGACGACCTGATCTGGCCGATCTTCCTGATGGACCGGCGCGATGCCCGCTGGCCGGTGGACCACATGCCGGGCGTCGACCGCGTCAACATCGACGAGGCCGTGCGCGAGGCCGAGCGCGCGGCGAAGCTCGGCATTCCGGCGATCGCGCCATTTCCCTTCATCGAGCGCGAGCTGCGCGACCCCTCGGGCTCGGAAGCCATGCGGGACAACAACCTGATGTGCCGCGCCGTGCGCGCCATCAAGAAGGCCGTGCCGGAGATCGGCGTCATCACCGACGCGGCGCTCGACCCTTACACCAGCCACGGCCATGACGGCCTGATGCGCGGCGACGAGATCCTCAACGACGAGAGCGTGGCCGTGCTGTGCCGGCAGGCGCTGGCTCTCGCCGATGCCGGGACGGACACCATTTCGCCTTCCGACATGATGGACGGGCGCATCGGCGCGATCCGCCGCGCGCTCGACGGCGCCGGCCACGGCAATGTCCAGATCCTCGCCTACGCGGCCAAGTACGCCTCGGCCTTCTACGGGCCGTTCCGCGATGCCATCGGCACCAACGCCACGCTGGTGGGCGACAAGCGCACCTACCAGATGGACCCCGGCAATGCCGAGGAGGCGCTGCACGAGGTCGCGCTCGACCTCGAGGAGGGCGCGGACATGGTGATGGTCAAGCCCGGCCTGCCCTATCTCGACGTCGTGACGCGCGTGAAGGAGGCCTTCCAGGTGCCGACCTTCGCCTATCAGGTGTCCGGCGAGTACGCGATGCTGATGGCGGCGGCTCGCAATGGCTGGCTCTCCGAGGAACGGGCCATCATGGAAAGCCTGCTGTGCTTCAAGCGGGCGGGCGCGGATGGCGTGCTGACCTATTTCGCGCCGCGCGTGGCGGAGTGGCTCAAGAACGGCTGAGCCGCCCGCATCCGGACCCGTGCCCCCTGTCCGCGGCCAGGCTTTGGCCTAGTGTGAGGGCATGCTTCGTCTCGTCACCGCGATTCTGCTCGGGCTGCTCATTGGCTGCGGCTCGCTGATCGACGCCGAGGAGGCCCGCATCTGCCGGCTCGCGTTGCCGGCGCTCAATGCCGAGGGGGTGGCGATCGGGATCGAGCGCGTCGCCCCGGGCCCCTATCCCCAGTCGCTGCGCATCGACTACCGCGCGACCGAGGACGGCGCGGCGCGCATGCGCTTCGCGATCTGCCGGTTCTCAGCCCAGCGCAACCTCCGCGGCGAGCGCGAACTGACAGGGCTGGCCACCGAGGCCGGCCCCGTAGCGGACGCCTCCTTCTATTTCCTCAAGCGCTTCTATCTCGACGCGCCGGAGGGCGGGCAGGTCGACCCCGCGCCTCCGGGCCAGGGCGACCGGTTGCCCGAAGCGCCCTATTGGCTCGCCTATGGCACGCAGCAATTGCTGGTGGCGCTGCCGACGGCCGCGGTCTACGCGCTGCTGGCCTCGGCCTACGCGCTGATCTACGGGCTCGTCGGCCGCATCGTGCTGGTGTTCGGCGAGTTCGCCGCGCTCGCCAGCCTCGCCGGCGTGGTCGGGCTCGCGGTCGTCTCGTCCCTCGGCGCCGACACGGCGGTCACAGGCGTGCTCATTGCGCTCGTGGTGGGCGTGGCCACGGCCGGGCTGCACGGGGTGGTGCTCTCGCGGCTGGCGCTGACGCGGCTGGCGCGCGCGCCGGGGCAGCATGTGCTGATCGCCACCATCGGGGCGGCCATCGCGCTGTCCGAATATCTCAGGCTGGTGCAGGGCGCCGAGACGCGCTGGCTGCCGCCCGTGCTCAACCAGCCTTTCGCCGT
>JAIXZF010000374.1 GCA_027489835.1 Hyphomicrobiales bacterium | reverse complement strand
TGGTGCGGCTGAGCTTGGCGCTGAGCACGTAGCCGCAGCCTGCGATGGCGACCGCGACGATCATGATGATGTCGCCAGCCCTGAGCACGCCGCCGCTGAGCAGCGCGAAGCCCACCACCACGGCCATGCCCAGCGCGGCGACGGCCCAGAAGGCCGGCGGCTGGGGCTCGCGCAGGATCAGCGCCGCCGCCACGGCCGTCGCCATCGGCAGGATGCCGCCGATGACGCCGGCATTGGACGATTCCATCAGCGTCATCGCGAGGTTCACGAGGCCGGGAAAGCCCCAGACGATGCAGCTCGTCGAGATGGCCATCAGCGCCAGCGCCGTGCGGTCCGGGATCGGCCGCCTGAGCCCGACCAGCACGGCCAGCGCCAGTAGCCCCGCGAGCCCGGGCCGCCAGAAGGTGACGAAGAGCGGGTCGAACCACTGTACCGCCAGCTTCGTCATGGGGAAGGTCCCACCGAAGGCGACGACGCCGATGAAGCCGAGCAGAAGGCCGAGCGTTGCGCGGGACATCGGAATGCGGACTTTCGACGGCAGTGAAGGTGAACCAAGCCTAGCCGGTCAGGCCTTCATGCGCTCATGGATAGCTGTCATCGCAGCCATCAATGCGCTTCAGGGCGCGAGCAGGGGCGGGATCACAACTACCGGGTCGCCGGTCCGCACCGGCCCGCCATGAGCCACGCTGAGCACGAGCCCGCGCAAAGACCGCGCGGCGTTGACGAAGCTGAACTCCAGCTCGGGCCGGTCGAAATGCCGCGCGAGACGCCGCCCCGGATTGCGGCACGGCCGATTGTAGCCCTCGACCTTCAGCAGCGCCGTGCCGTCGAAGCGCCCTTCTCCACCCCACACGCCGCCGATCGCGAGGATCGCGCCCGGCGCAATACGGGAGAAGCCCGCTATCCCCTGCACGAGGAGGTTTGCGCCCAAAAGCTCCGGATCGCAGGAGGGAAGCTTCAGCGCCGCCGCGACCTCGGCCATCTCGTCCGCGGAGACCGCCGACAGCTGGCGGTCATTGCGCAGCTCGAAGCCGCGTTCGAGCCAGGGCTCGCGCGCGCTCGCGCCCCTCGTGATGCCATGGTGCCGCGCGCCCGCGATGCCATGAAGCGTCAGCTCCAGCGCATCCACCCCGGCGGTCACGAAATCGTCGGCGCCGGCCGTGCGGTAGAGAGCGCCGACTTTGCCGATCACAGGTGCCATTTCATCGTCCCCCTTGCGGCCGGGCCAGCTGGAATTCGCCCTTGAGCTCTGCCAGCGACGAGTTCCCGACATGGATCTCGAAGCGCCCCGGCTCGACCACGTAGCGGCCCTGGGCGTCATGGTAGCCAAGCTCGGTCGCCGGCACGGTGAAGGTCACCTTGCGGCTCTCGCCGGGCTTCAGCGCGATCTTCTGGAAGCCCTTGAGCTGGCGCACAGGGCGCGAGATGCGCGCCATGGGCTGGCGGATATAGAGCTGGGCCACCTCCTGCCCCTCGCGCCCGCCGAGGTTGGCGACCGTGACGCTGGCCGTCAGCGCGCCGCCGGCCGCCACGACAGGGGTCTCGATGCGGAGGTCGGAGAAGCCGAAGCGCGTGTAGGACAGCCCGAAGCCGAACGGGTAGAGTGGCAAATTGGACTCATCCATGAAGATGGACTCATAGCGGAAGCGCCCCGGCGTTTCCGGCCGTCCGGTCGGCAGATGGTCGTAATAGACCGGGATCTGGCCCACCGATCTTGGAAAGCTCATCGGTGTCTTGCCGGACGGGTTGAAGGCGCCCGTCAGGACCTCCGCGATCGCGGCGCGGCCTTCCGAGCCGGCATGGAAGGTCTGCACGATGGCGGCGACGCGGCCCTTGAGATGGCTCAGCACCAGCGGCCGGCCGGTGGCGAGCACCAGCACGACGGGCTTGCCGGTGCCGATCAGCTCGTCCAGCAGCTGGTCCTGCACGCCGGGCAGCGTGAGCCTCGTGCGCGAGGCCCCCTCGCCCATGAACTCGCAATCCTCCCCGAGCTTGGCGACGATGACGTCGGCCGCGGCGGCGGCTTCGATGGCGGCGGCGCGGTCGCCGAACTCCTTGCCGCAATAGGTCGAGACGCCAGGCTGGAATGCGACCCTGACGCCTTGCCCGAGCAGCCGGGCCAGGGCCGCGTCCATCGCCTCGATGGGCTTGCGCGGCACGCCGGCGGGGTCGGTCCAGACGCGCTCCTGATCCGGCCGCGAGAGCGCACCGATGACCGCCACCGACCGGACGCGGGCGGGATCGAGCGGCAGGATGCCGTCATTCTCGAGCAGGATGATGGATTCGCGAGCCGCCCGCCGGGCCGCGTCGAGCGCCGGCGGCGATTGCAGCGCGCTCTCGGCCGTCCTGGGGTCGATGTCGGCGATCTCGTCCATGCGGGCATGGAACTTGACCCTGAGCACGCGCCGCACCGCCTCGTCCACCTGCGCGATCGGCGCCCGCCCCGCGCGGACCTCGGCGGCGAGATGCTTCGAATAGACGAAGCCCATCATGTCGATGTCGATGCCGGCGGCCAGCGCCTTGCGCGCAGCTTCCGCCTCGTCGGCGGCGATGCCGTGGGCCATCAACTCGGGGATCGAGCCGAAATCGGAGACGACGAGCCCGCGGAAGCCCCAGTTCCGGCGCAGCAGATCCGTCAGCATCTCCCTGTGCGCGGTCGCCGGCACGCCGTTCACGGAATTGAACGCCGCCATCACCGACAGCGCGCCGGCATCGATCGACGCCCTGAACGGCGGCAGGTGAATGTCGTGGAGCTGCTCCGCTGGAATCCAGGCGGTGTTGTAGTCGCGTCCGGCCTCACCTGCCCCATAACCCACGAAATGCTTGACCGTGGCCGCAGCCCCGCCGGCCTGATAGCCCCGCGTCCGCGCAGCCGCCATGATGCGCGACAGGAAGACGTCCTCTCCCGCCCCTTCCAGCAGGCGGCCCCAGCGCGGGTCGCGCCCCATGTCGACCATGGGCGCGAAGGTCCAGTTGATGCCGAGCGCGCGCGCCTCGCGGCCGGTCCAGAGCGCGGCCTCCTCGACGAGCGCGGGGTTGAAGGTCGCGGCCTGGCCGAGCGGCAGCGGGAAATAAGTGGACACGCCATGCACTGCGTCGAGCCCGATCAGCAGCGGGATCTTGAGTCGACTTTCGCGCGCCGCCTTCTGCACGGCCGCCACCTCGGCCGGGTCCACGAAGTTCATGACGTTGCCGATGCGGCCCGCGCGGATCTCGCCGTAGTCGAAGCCCTCGCGCCGGCCGTAGAGATGCAGCTGGCCGACCTTCTCCTCGAGCGTCATCTGCCGGATGAGGCGCTCCACCCGCGCCTCGATGGCGGCGGCCGCGCGTCCCGTCTGCCACTGCATCGGCGCCTGCGCGGCTGCGGGAACGGCGGCGCAGAGCAGCGCCGAGACGAGGAAGGCCAGGATCGAGCGGGACATGTGGAACCGATGGGCGTTTCACCCTCGGGCATAGGGTCTGGCGGCGGTCCCCCGCAAGGGGCTTGGCGCGCAGGCGGCCGAAACGCGGGGATTCATTTCAACGTTTCTCAACGAACCAAGCCTACAGCTTGATTCGGGAAGCGCGCCGCCATTGGCGCGTGAGGCAGCCATGGTCGAGATCTCCGATCGAACCGCCGGATCGGCCTTCATCGCGGCGGCGGGCGTCAAGCGCGGCGCACGCGCGCTCTCGCAGCTCAGCGCCGCCGCCGGCCGCGAGGTGGAGCTGACGCAGACCAGCCTGCGCCCCCAGGCCTCGAACCTCGGCCAGCTCGGCGCGCGCGTGGCGGACTTCGCCGGCGCGATCACGTCGGTGGAGGAAGCGCGCGGCATCATCCGCTCCGAGGAGACGACGACCGCCCTGAAGAAGGCGAGCCAGCGCGCGGTCAACCGCATCCTGCAGGTCGAAAGCCTGTCCAACGGGCGCACGGGCTCCGCCACGCTGGGCGCCAACGGCAAGGCCAGCATCGCCGACATGGTCAACAGCCTGACCTCTGGCGACTCCGGCGCGGGCGCGGCCATCGCCAAGGTGCTCGCCAAGTCCCTGTCGAGCGCCACCGGCAAGCAGCCGACGCCGCTCTCCATCATCGCCACCGCCGCCACGGCCTCCAAGAAGATCGCCGACATCTTCGACCGCACCCTGCCGACCCAGGTCATCGCGCAGGGCAAGGCGCAGGTCGAGGTATCGCGCCGCGCGCTCGAGGCGCAGGCCTGGGAAATTCCCATCGTCGCGGACGACCCCACCGCCGTGCTGCCCGCCGTCCGCGTCGTCGACGCGGGCCGGCCGACGCGCTCGAACGAGGGCTTCGTGGTCAAGGCCTCGACAGGCGACAAGGGCGGAACGCTGGTGCTCGACGTGAGCGATCCCAATGGCGAGGATGGCCGCCTCGCCATGGCCGACGTGACTGGCGGCAACGGCTCGGACGTCATCTTCCTGACCGGCGCGAACAACGCCACGATCAAGGCCGGCGCCGGCAATGACTACGTGATGGCCGACGGCAAGGCCGTCATCAACGGCGGCGAGGGCGACGACATCCTGATCGGCGACGTGGTGTTCGGCGACGAGGGCGACGATCATCTCTTCGGCAACACGCTCGCCGTTGGCGGGGCGGGCAACGACCGGATCGTGATGTTCTCGCTGGGCGAGGACGAGGCGCCGCAGGGGCTGGCCTTCGGCGGCGAAGGCGACGACATCATCATCGGCGAGGTGTCCATCAGCGCCGATGGCGGCGAGGGCAACGACGCCATCACCCTGCGCGCGGGCGGCTTCGCGGGCGGTGGCGTCGGCAACGACACGCTGACATCCTTCACCGACGCCACGATGGAAGGCGGCGAAGGCGACGACGACATGCTGATGCTCGGCGCGGGCTCCATGGACGGCGGCGCGGGGAACGATATCGTCACGGCCACGAACTACGCCACCGTGGCCGGCGGCAAGGGCGACGACACGATCAGGATGAACGCGGGCGGCGTCTACCGCTTCGCCAAGGGCGACGGCAACGATCAGGTGCTGATGGGCTCGGTGCTCAGCGGCAAGGTTGAAGACTGGACGAAGACCAACCGCATCGAGCTGACCGATTTCGCCCGCAGCGATGTCGACATCTACCTGTCCGCGAACGAGATCCTCATCGTCTCGCGCGATCCGGCCGTTCCGGACCGAATCACGATGACGCGCCCGGCGGCCAACGACCCGTTCGAGGTCGTCTTCACGAAGGACGGCAAGACGCAGACCGCGAATTTCACAGGCAACAATGAGGTTTTAGGCCCGCTGCTGCCGGTTCTCGATTCGACTAAACTGGGTTGATGCAACCTCAGATTTTAGATCAGCTACTTAAAACACTATAAGTGGAAGTCCGGACTGGCGCGCCGGCGAGAGAAAGTGAAAACTTTCTTAACAGGGGCTTGATTCGCAAGAATCGATCTGGCCATCTGGAGCGGGGCCTTCGATCTGGCCGCGCTGGGGCAAAGTTTCGTGCGTTTTGTCACGAGTGGCCAGGACGGGCAGATTCCCGCTGGCGTGAAGCCCGGCGTGCGCGTGAAGCCATCACATCCATCACATCGAGCCGAACTCCGGACGCTCGTCGGACGTTGCGCTGCAGGGCCATGATCGTGCCCTCCTTGCGCCGCGTCGACTCACGGCCGCGCGGCGAAGGAGACGAAACATGAACCAGGTTGCCGTTCATCCCGCGTTTGTGCGTCGACTGAATGCAGGCTACATGACCGAGAGATGTGATTTGCCAATGCTTGCCGGCATCGCCGTCGCGGCGATGGCGCCCCTCCTCGAGCGGCGCCAGCAAGGCGTCGCCATCGAGTCGGCCGGAAGGCCGGTCATCGTCAGGGGCGATCTCGGCCTCGTCTTCTCGCTGGTGTCGGCGGTCGTCGCGGAGGCGGCAGGCCTTTCGAGCGCCAGGGCGCGGCTGAGGCTCGCCTTCGATTTCGACGATGGCGACATCGTGCTGACGATCGTCGGCGCGAACAGCAACAATTTGCCGGCCGATCTGATGCAGATCGATGGCCAGCTCGCCGGCCTGGCCCGCGAGGGCGGCGCGGAACTCGACATGATCTGGGATGCCCAGGAGGGCCCCACCTTCGTGCTCCGCTTCCCCAATGCGCAGGCGGGCGTCGTCCACTAGCGACTGCGCCTGTCGATCGAGGTTGGCGAGGCGCCCTGGCGCCTTGCCGCGATCCCGGCGATTTGCCGGCGCAAAGATGGCCGAGCCTCTTCCGCTGCCCCCTGTCCCGGTCTATAGGGGCGGCTCAGCGCTCCTGCTTGTCCATGCCGTTCCGCGCCCCGGATCCCGCATTCCTGATGCGGAGCCGGGGCCTGCGGCGCGCGAGAACCTGAAAGCCCGGCCGCCCGGCCGTGGATGAGACCGATGCCGAAACGCACAGACATCAAGTCGATCCTGATCATCGGGGCCGGCCCCATCATCATCGGCCAGGCCTGCGAGTTCGACTATTCCGGCACACAGGCGGTCAAGGCCCTGAAATCCGAAGGCTATCGCGTCGTCCTGGTCAACTCCAATCCGGCCACGATCATGACCGATCCGGACCTGGCCGACGCCACCTATGTCGAGCCGATCACCCCGGAGATCGTCGCCAAGATCATCGAGAAGGAGCGGCCGGACGCGCTCCTGCCCACCATGGGCGGTCAGACCGCGCTGAATTGCGCGCTGTCGCTGAAGAAGATGGGCGTGCTGGAAAAGTTCGGCGTCGAGATGATCGGCGCCACCGCCGAGGCCATCGACATGGCCGAGGACCGCGAGCTGTTCAAGGAAGCGATGGCCCGCATCGGCATCGAGACCTGCCGCTCGCACCACATCAAGACGCTGGCCCAGGCGCTCGAGGCGCTGGAGGATATCGGCCTGCCGGCCATCATCCGCCCGTCCTTCACCATGGGCGGCACGGGTGGCGGCATCGCCTACAACAAGGCCGAGTTCATCGAGATCGTCGAGCGCGGCATCGACGCCTCCCCCACCTCCGAGGTCCTCATCGAGGAAAGCGTGCTCGGCTGGAAGGAGTACGAGATGGAGGTCGTTCGCGACAAGAACGACAACTGCATCATCATCTGCTCGATCGAGAACCTCGACCCGATGGGCGTGCATACCGGCGATTCCATCACCATCGCCCCGGCGCTGACGCTGACGGACAAGGAATACCAGATCATGCGCGACGCCTCGCTGGCGGTGCTGCGCGAGATCGGGGTCGAGACCGGCGGCTCGAACGTGCAGTTCGCGGTCGATCCGGCCACCGGCCGCATGATCGTCATCGAGATGAACCCGCGCGTCTCGCGCTCCTCGGCGCTGGCCTCCAAGGCCACGGGCTTCCCGATCGCCAAGATCGCCGCGAAACTCGCCGTCGGCTACACGCTCGACGAGTTGCCCAACGACATCACCCGCGAGACG
>JAIXZF010000037.1 GCA_027489835.1 Hyphomicrobiales bacterium | reverse complement strand
GCGGCTTCGTCCTCTCGCGCCTTGCCGCCGACGAAGCGGAAATCCTGACGATCTGCCTCGATCCTGCCATGCGCGGCCGGGGGCTCGGACGGCTGCTGCTGGAGCGGCACATGCATGAGTTGGCGCGCCGCGGCGTGGGCCGGCTCTTCCTGGAGGTGGACGAGAAGAATGCTTCTGCGCTGGCCCTATACCGGCGCCATGGCTTCAGGCAGGTCGGCGAGCGGCCCGGATACTACGCCATGCCCGATGGCGACCGCGCGCTGGCGCTCATCTTGCGGCGCGACCTGACATGACGACGGCGATAGACATCTTGCGCCACGGTCTAATTGTTCGCCTTGGCATCGCGCTTGGGAACCTTGGCATCGCGCTTGCAACCGGGTCCGGCATGCGAGGGTACCTGCATACCTTTTCCTCACCATCTGTCGCCATCCTGTCCACGCCATGACCTCCGCCGTCCTTCCCGCGCCGCCCGAGGCGCCCCCCGCCCGGGCCGCCTCGGCCCCGCCTGCCCACCGCCCGCGCTGGACGGCCAAGGCCGTCGCCCGCCTCGGCCTGATCGGCGCCGTCTGCGTCGTCGTGATTCCGCTGCAGATGGTCGTGAGCCGGCTCGCGCCCTCGCGCGCGCTCGCTCTGCCGCAGCTCTTCCACCGCTTCGTCTGCCGCGTGCTCGGCGTGCGCCGCCATGTCGAGGGGACGGCGCCCGGCCCGCACGAGCGCACGCTGATCGTCGCCAACCATGTCTCCTGGCTCGATATTCCGGTCATCGGATCCGAGCGACCGCTCTCCTTCATCGCCAAATCCGAGATCGAAGGCTGGCCGGCCGTGGGAATGCTCGCCAAGCTCCAGCGCACCATCTTCATCGACCGCTCGCGGCGCACGGCCACCGCGGCGGCGGCCTCCCAGATGGGCGAGCGGCTCCTCAATGGCGAAAGCGTCGTGCTGTTTGCTGAGGGCACCACCGGCGACGGCACGCGCATTCTGCCGTTCCGCTCCTCGCTCCTCGGCGCCGTGAAGGAGGCTCTGGGCCCCGATGGCGATGGCGAGATCGTGGTGCAGCCCCTCGCCGTGCTCTATGTCGGCCGGTACGGAATCCCCGGCGGCCGGGCCGAGCGCGCGCGCCTCGCTTGGTATGGCGACCTCGCGCTCGCGCCCCATCTGCTGGAAATCCTCAATGGCGGGCCGATCGACGTGCGCCTCGTCTGGGGCGAGCCGATCCGCATGGGCCGCGAGCATTCGCGCAAGGAGGCGGCAAGGCTGGCGGAGGCCTCGATCCGGCGCGCGGCCGTGACGCATTTCACCGGGCGTACGCGCGATTGAACGGCGCCGGCTTCGGGCCTATCACCTCCTCCGGGCGCAAGGCGGCCCCGATGCGGGATCAGGACATGGACCACGGCGACAGGAAGGTCTTCATCAAGTCCTATGGCTGCCAGATGAACGTCTATGACGGCCAGCGCATGGCCGATGTCCTGGCTGGCCAGGGCTATGCCGAGACGACGCGTCAGGAGGAGGCCGACCTCGTCATCCTCAACACCTGCCACATCCGCGAAAAGGCCGTCGACAAGGTCTATTCCGAGCTCGGCCGCGTGCGCGAAATCAAGGACGCGCGCGCCGGCGAGGGCAAGTCCACGCGCATCGTCGTGGCCGGCTGCGTCGCGCAGGCGGAAGGCGCCGAGATCCAGCGCCGCCAGACGGCCGTCGACCTCGTGGTCGGCCCGCAGAGCTATCACCGGCTGCCGGAGCTGCTGGAGCGCTCGGCGAGGCGCCGCGTCGTCGACACGGAGTTCCCGGTCGAGGACAAGTTCGGCTTCCTGCCGGCCCCCGACCGCGCCCGCACGCTAGCGCGCGGCGTCACGGCCTTCCTCACGGTGCAGGAGGGCTGCGACAAGTTCTGCGCCTTCTGCGTGGTGCCCTACACGCGCGGCGCCGAGATGTCCCGGCCCGTCGCCCGGATCGTGGCCGAGGCCGAAGCGCTCGCGGCCGCCGGCGTGCGCGAGCTCACCGTGATCGGCCAGAACGTCAACGCCTATCATGGCGAGGGCCCGGATGGCCGCGTCTGGCCGCTCTGGCGGCTGCTGGCGCGGCTGGCCGAGATCCCCGGCGTCGCGCGGCTGCGCTACACGACCAGCCATCCCAACGACATGGACCGCGAGCTGATCGCCGCCCATCGCGACCTGCCGCAGCTCATGCCCTATCTGCACCTGCCGGTGCAGTCGGGCTCGGACAGGGTGCTGGCCGCGATGAACCGCAGGCATGACGCGCGCGCCTATCTCGACATCGTCGCGGCGGTGAAGGCGGCCCGGCCCGACATCGCCCTGTCATCGGATTTCATCGTCGGCTTCCCCGGCGAGACCGACGCGGATTTCGAGGCGACGATGGACCTGATCGACGCGGTGCGCTTCGCCTCGGTCTATTCCTTCAAGTATTCGCCCCGGCCCGGCACGCCTGCGGCCGATGCCGCGGCGCAGGTGCCCGAGCCGGTGAAGACCGAGCGCCTGCTCGCGCTTCAGGCGAGGGTCGAGGAGCACCGCCAGGCCTTCAACGCCGCGATGGTCGGCCGCCGCACCGAGATCCTGCTAGAGCGCAAGGGCCGCCATGACGGGCAGCTCGCCGGCAAGACGCCCTGGCTCCAGACCGTTCAGGTCGACGCGTCGGCGGGCGGCTGTCGCATCGGCGACATCGTTCCGGTGGACATTGTCGGACAATCCACCAACAGCCTGTTCGGCCGGATCGATTCGGTCAAAGCTGTCGCCTGAAGGAACTGATTCGCCCCCCTGCCGTTGCACGGCAAGACCCAAGGAGTTCCGCGCGCTTGGCCCGATCCGATCTGACGCCCTCCCGGGGCTTGGTCCGCTCATCCCTGGCCCCGAGCTCCCCGCAGATGCGGGAAGCGGCCGAAGCCTCCGTCACCTTCGAGGACAACCGCCTCGCCGGCGTGGTGCTCGGGCAGTACGATCAGAACCTCGCGCATCTCGAGCGGCGCCTGCAGGTCGTCGCCCACGCCAACGGCAACCACGTCATCGTCAAGGGCCCGCCCGACTCGGTCGAGCGCGGCAAGGCCGTGCTGGAAGCGCTTTACCAGCGCGCCCGCGCCGGCCAGTCGATCAGCCCCGGCGATGTTGACGGCGTCATCGAGGAAACGGCCCAGCAGCGATCCCTCTTTCCGGCTCCCAACAGCGCCAACGGCGTGTCCTTCGACGCGGTCGTCACGAGGAAGCGCGGCCCCGTCCGCGCCCGCTCCGTCGCGCAGGACGCCTATCTCCGCGCCCTCAAGCGCAACGAACTCGTCTTCGCGGAAGGCCCGGCGGGCACCGGCAAGACCTGGCTCGCCGTGGGCCATGCCGTCTCGCTGATCGAGCAGGGCGTGGTGGAGCGCATGATCCTCTCGCGGCCGGCCGTCGAGGCAGGCGAGCGCATCGGTTTCCTGCCCGGCGACATGCGCGAGAAGGTCGATCCCTATCTCAGGCCGATCTACGACGCGCTCTACGATTTCATGGAGGCGCGCACGGTGGAGCGCGCCCTGCAGACCGGCATGATCGAGATCGCCCCGCTGGCCTTCATGCGCGGCCGCACGCTCACCAACGCGGTGGTGCTGCTCGACGAGGCGCAGAACGCCACCTCGATGCAGATGAAGATGTTCCTCACCCGCCTTGGCGAGGGCTCGCGCATGATCGTCACGGGCGACCCGACGCAGATCGACCTGCCGCCCCAGCAGAAATCCGGCCTGGTCGAGGCCGTCAGGCTCCTGTCGGGCGTCGAGGGCATCGGCCACGTCACCTTCCGCGAGGGCGACGTGGTGCGGCACGATCTCGTCCGCCGCATCGTCAAGGCCTACGAGGATGCCAGCCGCGAGCCGGCTTCGGCAGAGCCCAGGGGAAGCGGCCGGTGACGCCAGCGCGGCTTCAGACCGACGTGTCGGTCGAGAGCGAAGGCTGGTCGGCGCTTCCCGACCTCGAGAGGCGCCTCGCCGACGTGGTGGATGCCGCTGCGGGCATGGCCGAGGTTTGCCTGCGGCCCGGCGCCGAGGTCAGCATCCTGCTCACCGACGACGCCACCGTCCGCTCGCTCAACGCGAGCTGGCGCGGGCAGGACAAGCCCACCAACGTGCTGTCCTTTCCTGCCGTCCGGCCCTCCGAACTGCCGACCGCGCCGATGCTGGGCGACATCGCGCTCGCCCGCGAGACGGTGGAGCGCGAGGCGGCCGACGAGGGCAAGTCAGTGGACGACCATCTCGTCCATCTCGTCGTGCACGGCTTCCTGCACCTTCTGGGCTACGATCATCTCGACGACGCGGAGGCCGAGCGCATGGAAAGCCGCGAGCGCGCCATCCTGGCGAGCCTCGGGGTCGCCGACCCCTATGCCGATAAGGCTTGACGCCGCGCGCCGCTTGCCATCATTCCCCCACAGCCATGACCGACGACAGTCGACCCAGCAGCGACCGACCCAGCCAGTCCTCCTCCGGTGTGATCGCCCGCCTGCTCGCCGCCCTCCGGCTCAAGGGGGGGCCTTCCCTCCGCGACGAGATCGAGGGCGCGCTGGCGCAGAACGGCCGGGACGCCGAGCTGACGCCGCAGGAGCGCGTGATGCTCTCCAACGTGCTCAGCCTGCGCACCAAACGCGTCGCCGACGTGCTCATCCCGCGCGCCGACATCGTCGCCGCGCCGTCGGAGATCTCGCTGGGCGAGCTGCTCAGCCTGTTCCGCACGGCCGGTCATTCGCGCCTGCCCGTCTATGGCGAATCGCTCGACGACCCGCGCGGCATGGTCCACATCCGCGACTTCCTCGATTTCCTCGCCGCCCGCGCCGAGGCGAGCCGCCGTCGCCGCCGCAAGGCCGGGGGCGAGCCCGCCGGGCCGGACCTCGGCGCGGTCGACCTCTCGGCCAAGCTCGCCAGCGCCCGCATCCTCAGGCCCGTGCTTTACGTGCCCGCCTCGATGCCGGCGGTGGACCTGCTCGTCAGGATGCAGGCCACGCGGACCCACATGGCGCTCGTCATCGACGAGTATGGCGGCACGGATGGCCTCGTCTCGATCGAGGATCTGGTCGAGATCGTGGTCGGCGACATCGAGGACGAGCACGACGAGGCCCAGGGCACCGGCATCACGCGGCTGAACGACGGCCGCGTCGTCGCCGACGCGCGCGTGCCGCTCGAGGATATTTCGGCGGCGCTGGGCGTCGACCTGCTCTCGGCCCGGCAGGCGGAGGATGTCGACACGCTTGGCGGACTCATCGTCAGCCTGATCGGCCGCGTGCCTGCCCGCGGCGAGCTCGTCAAGGGTCCTGGCGGCCTGGAATTCGAGGTGCTCGACGCCGATCCGCGCCGGATCAAGCGCCTGCGCATCCACCGCCCCTCGGCCGTGGCGGATGATGGCGGGCCAGGGACGCCGGGCCGGGACGCGTCCGGATGAGTGCGCCATGGCCGGCCGAGGCCGTCATGCTGAGCTGGGGCTGGCGTCGACGGGCCCTGGCCTTCGCGGGCGGCGCCGTGGGCGCCCTGGCGTTCGCGCCCTTCGGGCTCTGGCCGCTGCTCGTCGTCCCCTTCTCCATCGCCGTCTGGCTCATCGACGGCGTCGCGGCCCGCTCGCGTCTCGGCGTCGCCTTCGCGGCGGCGGTCGATGGCTGGTGGTGGGGCTTCGGCTATTACCTGGCCGGTCTGTGGTGGCTGGGCGCTGCCTTCCTGGTCGAGGCCGACAAGTTCGCCTGGGCGATGCCGCTCGGCGTGCTCGGTCTGCCGGCCGGCCTCGCCCTGTTCACCGCCGCCGGCTTCGCGCTGGCGCGCGCGCTCTGGAGCCAAGGCGCCGGGCGGCTCGCAGCCCTTGCCAGTGCGCTCGGGCTGGCAGAATGGGCGCGGGGCACGATTTTCACCGGCTTTCCGTGGAACGCCTGGGGTCAGGCCCTCGCTGGAAACCTTCATCTCGCGCAGACGGCCTCGCTGGTCGGCCTCAACGGCCTGACGCTCATCGCCATCGTGCTGGCGGCGGCCCCCGCGGTTGCGCTCACGCTGCCGGGACGACGCTTACGCCTCCTCGTGCCGGCCGGGGCGCTGGGCCTCCTCGGAGCCATGGCGCTGTTCGGCTGGTCGCGCCTCCCCGCCCAGCCGAGCCCGCTCGTCGCCGGGGTGAAGCTGCGGATCATGCAGCCCAACCTTCCTCAGGACGACAAGTTCAGGCCTGAGAAGGGCCGCGAGATCCTGCAGCGCTACTTGGCCCTGTCGGACAAGGCGACGTCGCCGCGCACGCTCGGCCTGCAGGATGTCACCCATCTCGTCTGGCCGGAATCGGCCTTCCCCTTCCTTCTCGGGCGCTCACCCCAGGCGCTGCAGCTCATTGCCGCCGCGCTTCCCCCTGGCGCCACGCTGGTGACCGGCGCCGCCCGGGCCGGCGAGCCCCTGCCCGGCGAGGCCAACCCGCCGATCTTCAACGCGATCCAGGTCGTCACCAAGACGGGGGGCATCGTCGCCTCCTACGACAAGGCCCATCTCGTTCCCTTCGGCGAGTATCTGCCGGCCCCCTTCGCCGGCGCCCTGAGCGGGCTCGGGCTGACGGCCTTCGTGGCGATTCCGGGAGGGTTCACCCCCGCTCAAGTGCGCCGCCCGCTCGCCATCCCCGGCCTGCCGCCGGTCGCCGCCAGCATCTGCTACGAGGCGATCTTCCCGGGCGCCATGATGCCGGAGGGCGGCACGCGGCCGGGGCTCCTGCTCAATGTCACCAACGATGCCTGGTTCGGCCTCACGCCCGGCCCTCACCAGCATGCGGCGCAGGCGCGTCTGCGCGCTGTCGAGGAGGGGCTGCCCCTCATCCGCGCTGCGAACAACGGCGTGTCCCTCGTGGCCGATGCGTATGGCCGCGTCATCGGCGAGCTGCCGCTCGGCGTGGATGGCGTGCTGGACACTGGACTTCCGCAGGCGATCGGCCCTACAACCTTTTCGCGAACCGGCAACCTGCTTGCCGGGTCGATGCTCGTCATGTGCCTGGGGCTCGCCGCGGCGGCTCGTCCGAGGCGACGCCGGGCAGCCACGCAGTGAGGCGACCCGGACGGCGGGCCGGCACTCGCGATCGAGAACCTTAGGGAACGCCCGTAGATGTCCGTCTTGCCGAAAAAGGTGCCGAATCCGATCGACCGCCATGTCGGCGCCCGGGTGAGGATGCGCCGCCTTCTCGTGAGCATGAGCCAGGAGCGTCTCGGCGACGCCCTCGGCATCACCTTCCAGCAGATCCAGAAATACGAGAAGGGCGCCAACCGCATCGGCGCGAGCCGGCTGCAGCAGATCGCCAAGATCCTCGGCGTGCCGGTCGAGTTCTTTTTCGACGGCGCCCCTTCGGGCGATGTCGGCGCGACCGGCCTCGCCGAGATGCCGCAGCCCAGCCTCGTCTCCGACTTCATGTCGACCTCCGAGGGCGTGCAGCTCACCCGGGCCTTCGTCCGTATCGAGGATCCCCAGGTGCGCCGGCGGCTGATCGACCTGGTCGAGTCGCTGGCCGCGACGCCGCCCGGCAAGGCAGCCGCGGGCTGACCCACCACCGGGCCCGGCGTCGTTCGCCACGACGAACGAACGTCCGATTATCCGATCATGCGCTTGACGCCGGAGCGTTCCGCTGGCAGAAGCCCGCGCCATCGCGCCCTGTCGCGAGCCCGCTTCAACGCCTGCCTACCGTCACAGCCAACCGACCAGAACAGAGGACGCCCCGTGGCCCGTTCGAGCTATCTTTTCACCAGTGAATCGGTCTCCGAGGGCCATCCCGACAAGGTCTGCGACCGGATTTCCGACGAGGTCGTCGACCTGTTCTTCCGCGAGGCGGCCAAGTCCGGCATGGATGCGAGCCATGTCCGCGTGGCCTGCGAGACGCTGGCCACCACCAACCGCGTCGTCATCGCCGGCGAGGTCCGCACCTCGCTCGACGAGAAGGCCATGAAGTCGAAGGTGAAGAGCGCCGCCCGCAAGGCGATCCGCGCCATCGGCTACGAGCAGGCCGGCTTCCACTGGAAGACGGCCAAGATCGACGTGCTGCTGCACCCGCAGTCGGCCCATATCGCCCAGGGCGTCGACGCTTCCGGCAACAAGGACGAGGGCGCGGGCGACCAGGGCATCATGTTCGGCTATGCCTGCCGCGAGACGCCCGAGCTGATGCCGGCCCCGATCTACTACTCCCACAAGATCCTCGAGGTGCTGTCGGCGCTCCGCCACAAGGGCGAGCGCGGCTGCGAGAAGCTCGGCCCCGACGCCAAGAGCCAGGTCACGGTGCGCTACGAGGACGGCAAGGCCGTCGGCGTGACCCAGATCGTGCTCTCCACCCAGCATCTCGACGCCAAGCTCAGCTCCAGGGACGTGCAGAAGATCGTCGAGCCGATCATCCGCGAGACCCTGCCCGAGGGCTGGATCACCAAGGACACCGTCTGGCACGTCAACCCGACGGGCGCCTTCGTCATCGGCGGGCCCGACGGCGACGCCGGCCTCACCGGCCGCAAGATCATCGTCGACACCTATGGCGGCGCGGCTCCCCATGGCGGCGGCGCCTTCTCGGGCAAGGATCCGACCAAGGTCGACCGTTCGGCGGCCTACGCGGCGCGCTATCTCGCCAAGAACGTGGTCGCGGCCGGCGTGGCCGACCGCTGCACCATCCAGCTCTCCTACGCCATCGGCGTCTCCAAGCCGCTCTCGGTCTATGTCGACCTGCACGGCACGGCCAAGGGCAAGGTGACGGAAGCCACGCTCGAGAAGGTGCTGCCGGAGATCATGGACCTCTCGCCGCGCGGCATCCGCACGCATCTTGCGCTCAACAAGGCGATCTACGCCCGCACCGCCGCCTACGGCCATTTCGGCCGCAAGGCGACGCGCGACGGCGGCTTTTCCTGGGAGCGCACCGATCTGGTCAAGCCGCTGAAGGCCGCCCTCGCCTGATGGCCGAGGGCGCTGACGAGGCTGGCGCCGCCCCTGCCCGCGAGGGGTCGGGCGGCGCCTTTTTCGGCCGGCGCAAGGCCAAGAAGCTGAGGCCCGGCCAGGCCGACCTGTTCGCGACGCTCCTGCCGCGCCTGACGCTGCCGGCCGAACCGCCGCCGGACCTGCGCGCGCTGTTCGCCGCCCCCGTGCGCGAGGTCCGCCTCGAGATCGGCTTCGGAGGCGGGGAGCATCTTCTGGCCGCCGCGAGGGCCGAGCCCGATGTCGGCTTCATCGGCTGCGAGCCCTTCGTCAACGGCATGGCCAAGATGCTCGCGGCGATCGGCCGCGAGGGCATCGCCAATATCCGCCTCTGGCCCGATGACGCCGCGCCGCTGCTGGACCGGCTGCCTGCCGCAGGCCTCGCGCGCGTCGATCTGTTCTATCCCGATCCCTGGCCCAAGCGCCGGCAACGCAAGCGCCGCTTCGTCTCGGCCGAGACGCTGTCGGCCATCGCGCGCGCGCTTGCGGCGGGCGGGACGTTCCGATTCGCCTCGGACATCGACGACTATGTCGGCTGGACGCTCGCCCGCCTCGAGCGCGAGCCCCGCCTCGCCTGGACGGCGACGCGCGCGGCCGACTGGACCTCGCCGCATGAAGGGTGGGTCCGGACGCGCTACGAGGCCAAGGCGCTCGCCGCCGGGCGGGTGCCCTCCTACATCCTCACCGTCCGGACCGCCGGCTGAGGCGCGAGCGGCCGGGCGCTACTTGGCGCTCTGGTCCTTGATCCGCATGAACTGGAGCACGCGCTGCGCGGTGGCGAGCTGCAGGTTCTCGTAGTTGGCGCGGGCGCGGTCGATCATGTGGGGCAGCTGCTCGCCGGCCGGCCTGAGCCCGATCAGCGCGAGCACCGTCTCCCAGCTCCAGCCCATCGCCTTGCCGATCACCAGGCACGCATCGCGGTCCGCGCCGGCGATGCCCTGCTCGGCGGCGGCGGGGGAGATCTTCGCGATCACCGAGATGGCGCAGACGGCATGGTCGACCTGCTTGGCGCTGGCGAACGCGGCGAGCGCGCCCTCGTCGAGCTTTCCGGCGGCGTTGAGCTTCGTGACCTCCGCGGCGGCGTCGTCGCGGGCCTTCGTGTTGGGGGCCTTCTCGGGCTGGCTCGGCACCAGCAGGGCGCCGGAGGAGGTGCGCGACATCAGCCTGCGGCGGGCGCTGTCCCGCACGGAGCTCTCGAGGTTCGACATCAGCTCGGGCGGGATGTCCACCCGGTGTCCGAGCGCGGCCTGCAGCGCTTCGTCCGAGATCGAGCGGGTCACCAGAAGGCTCATGCCCCGCCGCGAGAAGCGGGCGGTGACGTTGACGGCCAGCGCATGGGAAACAACGCGGTCGCCCTTCACCACGAGAAAGTCCGTGACAGGTTCGGTCAGGTTCGGGCGCTCGGTGATGGCGAGCATGTGGTCGCGGCCCTTGGTCGAGGCCACGGCGATCAGGTCCTGCTCGGTGAGCAGCACGGAGCGCGACAGCACGGGCCGCGCCACCAGGATTTCGTCGAGCGCGAGCTGGCGCACCACCCCGCGCGGAGCGTTGCCGATGTCGGCGAGCCGCTCGGACAGGTCCGCCCGCGCATCCGCTCCGATGCCGGAGGCGAGACGGCCGATCACCACGTCGAAGACGCCGACCTGCTCGTCGTCATAGGCCTCCGCCCGGTTGACGAACATGTCGGTCACCCGCGCCACGGTGCGGATCTTCTGCTCCTCGGAATGCGAGGAAATGGCGCTGTCCAGCTCGGACAGAACGAGGTTGACGCTGGTCATGGATCAGGAAGGCCTTGTTGCAGACCCGAGCTTAGCCTGCCAACCGTCACCAGTCGGTTAGCGCGATCGCACAGGCGGCTGCCCCGGCGGCGGCTGACGAATGGCTTGAACTGGCCGGGCGCTTCGCCTATATGGCTCGTCAAAGCTCTGGTTTGGCCTCACGGCCACGATCAAGAGCGGGTCCGAAACGGCCCGCTCTTTTTTGTTGCCCTGAAGGCTGCACGAGCTGTTGGCCGCCCTCGGCGGCGCATCATGGGACAACAGGCATGGCGGCATCGGCCATCGACGCACACGACGCGAGGCTCATCCGCGAGGGCGGCGTGGCCGCGCGCGTCGCCGCGGTGGTCGAGCCCGTCATCGAGCAGCTCGGCTACCGGCTCGTCCGCGTCCGCGTCAGCGGGCTCAACGGCTGCACGGTGCAGATCATGGCCGAGCGCCCGGACGGGTCGATGAGCGTCGATGACTGCGAGGCGGTGAGCCGCGCGGTGTCGCCCAGCCTCGACCTCGAGGAGCCGGTCACGGCGGCCTACCATCTCGAATTGTCGTCCCCCGGCATAGACCGGCCCCTCGTCCGCCCGTCCGATTTCGCGCGCTGGGCTGGCCACGAGGTCAGGATCGAGATGGCGGTGCCCGCCGACGGCCGCAAGCGCTTCCGCGGCTTCCTGCGCGGCGTCGAGGCCGACCGGGCCAGCATCGAACTGCCCGACGCGCCCGAAGGCGTGGACCCGATGGTCGCGCTGCGGATCGGCGACATGTCGGAAGCGAGGCTCGTGCTGACCGACGCCCTCATCGCGGAATCGCTGAAGCGCGGCAAGGAGGGGCTTGAGCCCGCCATGCCGGAGCCCGAAGCCGTGGAGCGCCGCCGCGCGGCGCCCGACCCGAAAAAGCTGAAGCCCGCCGGGCCCAAGCACCGATTACCCGGCGCGGCGCGCGCAAATCGCGCCGGCCTTCCGTCAGACCCCGAGGAGAACTGAGCCATGGTCGTCAGCGCCAACCGCCTTGAGCTGTTGCAGATCGCCGATGCGGTCGCCCGCGAAAAATCCATCGACCGCCAGATCGTGGTGGGCGCCATGGAGGACGCCATCGCCAAGGCCGCGCGCTCGCGCTATGGCGCCGAGACCGACGTGCACGCCGAGATCCATCCCAAGACCGGTGAGCTGCGCCTGTCGCGCCATCTGCAGGTGGTCGAGCAGGTCGAGAACGACTCGACCCAGATCTCGCTCACCGAGGCCCGCCGCAAGAATCCCGCCGCCGAGCCGGGCGACGTCATCTCCGACCCCCTGCCGCCCTTTGATTTCGGCCGCATCGCCGCCCAGTCGGCCAAGCAGGTCATCGTGCAGAAGGTGCGCGAGGCCGAGCGCGACCATCAGTACGACGAGTACAAGGACCGCATCGGCGACATCATCAACGGCGTGGTCAAGCGCGTCGAATACGGCAACGTCTTCGTCGATCTCGGCCGCGGCGAGGGCATCGTGCGCCGCGACGAGCTGATCCCGCGCGAGACCTTCAAGGTCGGCGACCGCATCCGCGCCTATGTCTACGACGTGCGCCGCGAGCAGCGCGGCCCGCAGATCTTCCTGTCGCGCACCCATCCGCAGTTCATGGCCAAGCTGTTCGGGCAGGAAGTGCCGGAGATCTACGACGGCATCGTCGAGGTGAAGGCCGTGGCCCGCGATCCGGGCTCGCGCGCCAAGATCGCCGTGATCAGCCGCGACTCGTCGATCGATCCGGTCGGCGCCTGCGTCGGCATGCGCGGCAGCCGCGTCCAGGCGGTGGTCGGCGAGCTGCAGGGCGAGAAGGTCGACATCATTCCGTGGTCGCAGGACATCGCGACCTTCATCGTCAACGCGCTGCAGCCGGCGGAAGTCGCCAAGGTCGTGCTCGATGAGGAAGCCGACAAGATCGAGGTCGTGGTGCCGGACGAGCAGCTCTCGCTCGCCATCGGCCGCCGCGGCCAGAATGTGCGCCTCGCCTCCCAGCTCACCGGCTGGAACATCGACATCCTGACCGAGGCCGAGGAATCCGAGCGCCGCCAGAAGGAATTCGTCGCCCGCACCGAGCTGTTCATGAACGCCATGAACGTCGACGAGGTGGTCGGCCAGCTCCTCGCCTCGGAAGGCTTCCGCACCGTCGAGGAGGTCGCCTATGTCGATCTCTCCGAACTGGCCGGCATCCAGGGCTTCGACGAGGACACCGCCTCCGAGATCCAGAATCGCGCCCTGAGCTTCCTTGCCGAGCGCGAGGCGGAGTTCGATGCGAAGCGCCTCGAGCTCGGCGTCGCGGACGAACTGCGCGAGATCGACGGCGTGACCACCGCGATGATGGTCGCGCTCGGCGAGAACGACGTGAAGACGATCGAGGATCTCGCCGGCTGCGCCACCGACGACCTCGTGGGCTACACCGAGCGCCGGCAGGGCGAGACCACCCGCCATGCCGGCTTCCTCGACAGCTTCTCGCTCTCCCGCGACGACGCCGAGGCGATGATCATGGCGGCCCGCGTCAAGGCCGGCTGGATCGAGGCCGATGCGCCCGCCGAGGAGACCGAGGCCGAGGGCGCCTGAGCCGCAAGGTCCAGGCGGCGGCATGGCGATGGGGCGGGGCGAAAAGGCCGGCGCGGACGATGGGCCGGCGAGCGAGCGCCGCTGCGTCGCCACGCGGCTCGCCCTGCCGCCCGAGGACCTGATCCGCTTCGTGGCAGGCCCCGAGGGCCGCCTGGTGCCCGACATCCGGCGCAAGCTGCCGGGGCGCGGCGTGTGGACGGCGCTGTCGCGCCTCGCGGTCGAGAAGGCGGTTGCGACGAAGGCCTTCGCCCGGTCGCTCAAGGCTCCGGTCGCGGTGCCGGCCGACCTCGCCGACGAGGTTGACGCCCTCCTTGCGCGGGACGCCCTGCAATCCCTATCTATGGCTAACAAGGCCGGCCTCGTGGTGACCGGTTTTGGCAAGGTCGAGGCCGTGTTGACCGGCCCGCGTCCGCCCGCCGCCTGGATCGAGGCGACCGACGGAGCGGAGGATGGCCGGCGAAAGCTCATGCAGGCCGCCTTGCGGCGTCATGGCGCGGCGGCCCATGCCATCCCGCTGGCCGAATGTTTCGCGGGCGGCGATTTGGCGTTGGCCTTGGGCCGCGAGCTTGTGATACATGCTGCCATAAAAGATGGCGCGGCGGCTGGGGCTTTCCTCGATCGCTGGCGTCGACTCGTGCATTTTCGGACAAGACCGCTGCCTGAAGCCGATTTGACCGCGAGCGCAAGCGAGCCACAAGATGTAAAAGCAGGACCAACATCGGAATGACCGATCCCAAGAATCCCGGCGACAAGACCTTGACCGTGACGCCGCCGAAGACCCTGACGCTGAAGCGTCCGGTCGAGCACAACACGGTGAAGCAGAGCTTCTCGCACGGCCGCTCGAAGCAGGTGGTGGTCGAGGTCAAGCGCCGAATCGGCGGGCCTGGCGAGGCCGCGCATCAGCCCGCGCCGCCACCGCGGCCGGTCGCCCCGCCGCCTCCCGTTGCGGCTCCCGCTCCGGCGGCTCCGGCCGCACCCAAGCCGGCAGGCGCCGGCATGGTCCTGCGCACCCTGTCCGCCGACGAGCAGGACGCCCGCTCCCGCGCCCTTGCCGATTCCCGCGGCCGCGAGAACGAGGAGCGCCGCCGCGCTGAGGAAGAGGCCCGCGCCAAGGCCCAGCGTGAGGAGCGCGAGCGCACCGAACGCGAGGCCGCCGCCACGCGCCAGCGCGAGGAGGAGGACCGCCGCCGCGCCGACGACGAATTCCGCCGCCGTGGCCGCGAGGAGGCCGCCCGCCGCCTTGGCGAGGAGATGCCCCCGCCGCGCGCCCCGCAGCATGACATGCGCCCCGCGGGCGCAGGCGTCGCGCCGCGCAATGATGGCAGGCCTTTCCGCATGGATGGCCGCCCGCCGCGCATCGACATTCCCCGCGCCCCGCGCGAAGACCGTCCCGCCCGCCCCGAAGGCGAGCGCATGGCCGCGCGTCCCGACATGGCGCGCCCCGAATCCGGCTTCCGTGGACCCCGTCCCGAAGGCCCGCGTCCCGAGGGCGGCTTCCGTGGCCCGCGCCCGGATGGTCCGCGCCCCGAGGGCGGCTTCCGCCCCCGCACCGATGGGCCTCGTCCCGAGGGCGGCTTCCGGCCGCGTCCCGAGGGTGCTGGCCCCCGCCCCGAAGGCGGCGGCTACCGCGGCACCCGTCCCGATGGCGGGGCTCCGCGTCCCGAAGGCGGGTTCCGCAGCGCCAGGCCTCCGGGCGGCGGCTTCGGAGCCGGCGCGGGCGCGCGCATGCTGCGCCCCGGCAACGACACGCCTCCCGTCGACCTCAGCGCGCCGCGCCGCGCCCCTCCGGGCGCCGGCCGTCCGCGCGGCGACGATGACGACCGCCGCAGGCTCGGCGGCGCCGCCAAGCCCGGCAGCCCCGAGGTTCGCGTCCCCAAGGCCGGCGACAACAAGAGCCGCGGCCGCCTGACCCTGACCAACGCGCTCGAGGCCGATGCCGAGCGCATCCGCTCGGTCGCCGCCTTCCGCCGCCGCGTGCAGCGCATGAGCGGCCATCGCGGCTCGAGCGAGCCGAAGGAGAAGCTGTCCCGCGAGGTCGTCGTCCCCGAGACGATCACCATCCAGGAGCTCGCCAACCGCATGTCGGAGCGGGCCGTGGACGTGATCCGCCTGCTGATGAAGCAGGGCCAGATGCTCAAGATCACCGACGTGATCGATGCGGATTCGGCCCAGCTCATCGCCGAGGACATGGGCCACACCGTCAAGCGCGTGTCGGAGGCCGACGTCGAGGAAGGCCTGTTCGGCCAGACCAACGAGGACGAGGTTCTGCTGCCCCGTCCGCCCGTGGTCACCATCATGGGCCATGTCGACCACGGCAAGACCTCGCTGCTCGACGCCATCCGCCAGACCAACGTCGTCTCCGGCGAGGCCGGCGGCATCACGCAGCATATCGGCGCCTATCAGGTCTCGACGCCCACCGGCGGCCGGGTGACCTTCATCGACACGCCCGGCCACGCCGCCTTCACGGCGATGCGCGCCCGCGGCGCCAGGGTGACGGACATCGTGGTGCTGGTCGTGGCGGCGAACGACTCGGTGATGCCGCAGACGATCGAGGCCATCAACCACGCCAAGGCGGCCAAGGTGCCGCTCATCGTGGCGATCAACAAGATCGACCTGCCCGATGCCCGGCCCGACCGCGTCAAGACGGACCTCATCCAGCATGGCGTCCAGGTCGAGAGCCTGGGCGGCGACGTGCTCGAGATCGAGCTGTCGGCCAAGACGCGGCTCAACCTCGACAAGCTGCTCGAGGCGATCTCGCTTCAGGCCGAGTTGCTGGACCTGACGGCCAACCCCGATCGCCCCGCCGAAGGCACGGTCATCGAGGCCAAGCTCGATCGCGGCCGCGGCCCGGTCGCCACCGTCCTCGTCCAGCGCGGCACGCTGCGCACCGGCGACATCATCGTCGCCGGCTCCGAATGGGGCCGCGTGCGCGCCCTGATCGGCGACACGGGCGCGACCATGAAGGAGGCTCCGCCCTCCCAGCCCGTCGAGGTGCTCGGCTTCAACGGCACGCCGGAAGCCGGCGACCGCGTGGCGGTCGTCGAGTCCGAGGCGAGGGCCCGCGAGATCACCGATTACCGCCTGCGCCAGAAGCGCGACATCGCCGCGGCCCGCGGCACGTCGGGCGCCGGCCGCTCGCTGGTGGACATGATGCGCGACCTCAAGGCCAGCGCCGGGCGCAAGGAGTTCCCGCTCCTGGTCAAGGGCGACGTGCAGGGCTCGGTCGAGGCCATCGTCGGCGCTCTCGACAAGCTCGGCACCGACGAGGTGCGCGCCCGCGTGCTCCTCTCGGGCGTCGGCGGCATCAACGAGTCGGACGTGACGCTCGCCCAGGCGAGCGGCGCGGTGCTCATCGGCTTCAACGTGCGCGCCAACAAGGAAGCGCGCGAGGCTGCCGAGCGCGCCGGCGTCGAGATCCGCTACTACAACATCATCTACGACCTCGTGGATGACGTGAAGGCGGCCATGTCGGGCCTGCTCGCGCCCACCCTGCGCGAGACCATGCTCGGCACCGCGACCATGCTCGAGATCTTCAACATCACGAAGGTCGGCAAGATCGCCGGCTGCCGCGTCAGCGAAGGCACCATCGAGCGCGGCCAGCATGTCCGCCTGATCCGCGACAGCACGGTCGTCCACGAAGGCAAGCTTGCGACGCTCAAGCGCTTCAAGGACGACGTGAAGGAGGTCCAGGCCGGCCAGGAATGCGGCATGTCCTTCGAGAACTACCAGGACATCCGCGCCGGCGACGTGGTCGAGTGCTACCGGGTCGAGGAGATCAAGCGCACGCTCTGATCCCGCAACGCCGCGGAGAATGGAACGCCGGCCGGGCTCGTCCCGCCGGCGTTCGTCCCTTCCACACAATTCCGGTCCGATCCCGGAAACCGCATCATGGCCAGAACCCGCGACAAGACGCCCAAAGGCCCGAGCCAGCGCCAGCTGCGCGTCGGCGAACTCATCCGCCACGAACTCGCGGCCATGCTCTCGCGCGGCGAGATCCATGACGACGTACTGGCGGGCCATGTCATCACCGTCACCCAGGTCAGGCTCTCGCCCGACCTCAAGCTCGCGACCTGCCATGTCATGCCGTTGGGCGGCAAGGATGAGGCGGCCGTCATCAAGGCGCTCGAAAGCCACAAGCGCTTCCTGCGCGGCGAGATCGCCCATCGCGTCAATTTAAAATTCGCGCCCGAGCTCAGGTTCCGCCGCGACGAGACCTTCGAGGAAGCGCTGCGCATCGACCGGCTGCTGCACTCCGACAAGGTGCGCCGCGATCTCGTCAGGCCGAGCCTGCCCGCGCGGGACGAGGCGGACGAGCCATGAGCGCGCTGCCGCCCGAGCCGGCTGCCCAGATTGCGGCGGATGCCGCACCGCGCCCGAAGAAGCGCGACGTCCATGGCTGGCTGGTTCTCGACAAGCCGGTGGGCGAGACCTCCACCCACGCGGTCGCGCTGGTGAAGCGCGCCTTCCACGCCAAGAAGGCCGGCCATGCCGGCACGCTCGATCCGCTCGCCTCGGGCCTCCTGCCCATCGCCATGGGCGAGGCCACCAAGACCGTGCCGTTCGTGATGGACGGGCGCAAGGCCTACCGCTTCACGGTGACCTGGGGCGTCGAGACCGCGACGGACGATGCGGAGGGCGCGGTGACCGCGACCAGCGCCCTGCGGCCGGACCGCGCGGCGATCGAGGCCATCCTGCCGGGCTTCACCGGGACCGTGATGCAAGTGCCGCCGAAATTCTCAGCCATCAAGATCGATGGCGAGCGCGCCTACGACCTCGCCCGCGACGGCGAGGAGGTGACGCTGCAGGCGCGGCCGGTCGAGATCGACGCGCTGCGGCTGACGGCGCATGACGGCGACAGCTCGACCTTCGAGGCCGAATGCGGCAAGGGCACCTATGTCAGGGCGCTGGCGCGGGATTTCGGCCGGATGCTCGGCTGCTACGGCCATGTCACGGCGCTGAGGCGCACGCGCGTCGGACCGTTCACCGAGGCCGACGCGACGACGCTCGAGGATCTCGACCAGGCCCGCAGATCGGGCGGCGAGGTGCTGCCCCTGCTCACGCCCGTGGCGCAGGCGCTCGGGGAGCTGCCGGCCGTGCAGGTCAGCCGCTCCGATGCCGGCCGGCTGGCGCGCGGCCAGTCCTGCCTGCTGCGCGGCGCCGACGCGCCCATCGAGGCTCCGGCTGTCGCCGTGTTCAGCCAGGGCGCGCTGGTGGCCGTGGGCGAGATCGTCCATGGCGAGCTGCACCCGCGCCGGGTCTTCCATCTGGCTTGAGACGGGCGGCGCGCAGACGCCCCGCCCGCCCGGCCCGGTCAGCGGGCTGCGATGACCGCGATCTCGACCTTGTAGTCCGGCGTCGCGAGGTCGGCCTTGACGGTCGCGCGGGCCGGCGTGTTGCCGGCGACGACCCAGCCATCCCACACGGCGTTCATCTCGGCGAAGGTCGACATGTCGGTCAGCCAGATGCTGGCGGAGAGCAGCTTCGACTTGTCGCTGCCGGCTTCCTTCAGGCGCGCCTCGATCTGGGCCAGGATGTCCCGGGTCTGCTCGGTCACGGAGGTGCCCTTGGGATTGCTGGCGACATGGCCGGCCAGATAGACGGTGGAGCCATGGGCGACCGCCATGCTCATGCGGGGGCCGACGCCAAAGCGTTCGATGCTCATCGG
>JAIXZF010000168.1 GCA_027489835.1 Hyphomicrobiales bacterium | reverse complement strand
TCGCAGGCATGCCAGTGCGCCTTGCCGCCAAGCTCATGCGCGAGCGCCCGCAGCGCGGCCTCGTCGCGTCCGGTCAGCATGACCTCGTCCGTGCGGGCCGCCAGACGTGCCAGCTCGCGGCCGATGCCGCTCGAGGCTCCGGTCACCAGCGTGGCGGGCCGGGTCGGCGCGGCCGCTGTTTCCGGCGGCTCCCTTGTGGCTTCGGGCAAGGCGGCATCCTATAGAGGTGATCGGCTGCGCCTGTTTGGAACAGAGAGCGGGCCGAGGCAACCGCGCCCGGGCCGGAGCGGACCGACGAACTGGACCATGCGCTTTAGAACCATACCCCTCACCCCTCCCCGCCGCATCGTCGCCGATCTCAGCCATGCGCGCCTCTGGGTGCCGCTGGGCGTGATCCGCCGCCGGATCGACATCTCCGCCCTGCGCGAGGCCCGCGGCACGGCAGCAAGGCCCATTCCATGGACCGTGCTGTTTGCGAAGGGCTATGCGCTTGTGGCGCGGGACCGGCCGGAACTGCGCAGGTCCTATGTGCGCCTGCCCTGGCCCCAGCTCTCGGAAGCGAGCGGCAGCATCGCCTCGATCATGATCGAGCGCGACTGGGGCGGCGAGCCCGCGCTGTTCCCCGCGCAGCTCAAGCTGCCGGCTGAGCGCCCGCTGGTGGACCTCGCCGCCGACCTCGACCGCGCCCTGACGCAGCCGGTCGAGTCGATCCGGCATTTCAGGGTGCTGCTGCGGCTGAGCCGCTGGCCCTCGCCTATCCGCGCCCTGCTCTGGTGGCTCGCCTTCAATGTCGGTCCCTGGCGCGCATCCTATTACGGCACCTTCGGCATTTCGGTGCTCGGCCAGGCGGGCGCCATGATCGACGTGCCCGTCTCGCCTCTGAGCAACTTCGTCAGCTACGGCCCGTTCGGCGCCGATGGCGGCGTCGACGTCATCATGGCCTTCGATCACCGCGTCACCGACGGCGCGCTGATCGCCGAGGCGCTGGCGGCGCTGGAGCAGGCGCTCGCCGGCCCGGTCGCGGACGAGGTGCGCGCCCTCGGGGTGACGGCCTGAGAGGGCTCAGGCCCCTTGCACGGCGGGCGACCGGCGAGCCGCCATCGACAGCACGGCAACGCCGGCCAGGGCCGCGAGCGTCGAACCCAGCAGCACGCCGAGCCTCACCTGGTTCATCAGGTCGCCGTCGCCAAAGGCGAGCACGCCGATGAACAGGCTCATGGTGAAGCCGATGCCGGCGATGAAGGCCACGCCGACGATCTGAGGCCAACTCGCGCGGTCGGGCAGCCGCGCCATCCCGGACCTGACCGCGAGGAACACCAGAAGCGTGATGCCGAGCGGCTTGCCGAGCAGCAGTCCCAGCGTGACGCCGGAGGTCACGGGGTGAGCGAGGTCGCTCCATCCCAGCCCGCCGAGCGGCACGCCAGCATTGGCGAAGGCGAAGATCGGCATGATCAGGAAAACCACGCTGAACTTCAGCCTGTCGACGAGGTCATGCAGCGGATGCACCGTGTCGGCCCTGTCGCGCAGCGGCACGAACAGCGCTGTAATGACGCCAGCCAGCGTCGGGTTCACGCCCGATTTCAGGATGAACAGCCAGAGCGCCACGCCGAGGAGCATGTAGGGCAGGATGCGGGTGACGCCCACAAGGTTGAGGACGAGGAGCAGCGCCATGGCGATGCCGGCGAGGCCGAGCGCCGCGAAGCTGATCTCGGCCGTATAGAACACCGCGATGATCAGGATCGCGCCGAGATCGTCGATCACCGCGACGGCGAGCAGGAACGCCTTCAAGGCCGGCGGCACGCGGGAGCCGAGGAGCGCGACGACGCCCACCGCGAAGGCGATGTCGGTGGCGGACGGGATGGCCCAGCCATTGACGAAGGCTGGATTGGAGCCGGCCATCATCAGGAAGATCGCCGCGGGAGCCGCCATGCCGCCGATCGCGCCGGCGAAGGGCAGGATGGCCCGCTGCCGGTCCGACAGCGCTCCTTCGGTGAACTCCGCCTTGATCTCCAGCCCGACGAACAGGAAGAAGATCGCCATCAGGAGGTTCTTCACCCAGTTCTTGAGCGAATCCGCCAGCAGGAAGCCTCCCACGTCGAGGCTGACCGGCGTGTTCAGCAGCGCCTTGTAGGCGCCCGCAAGCCCCGTATTGGCGAAGATCAGCGCAGCGACCGTGGCGGCCATCAGCACGAACGCGCCGACGACCTCATGGTTGGAGGCTTGGGGACTTGTGGCCAAGACGGGCTCCTCTGGCGACGGCGTCTTGAATCGATATAGGTGTCCGCAGCGCCGTTCCAACCGCCAAGCTTGCCCAGCACGGCTCGCGAGCCGACAAAAAAACCCCGCATCTTGCGATGCGGGGCCATGATGTTCGCGGTGTCCGAGGGTGTCAGACGGTGGCCGGATCGACCTTCACGCCGGGGCCCATGGTGGACGAGATCGCCACGCGCTGGATGTAGGTGCCCTTGGCGCCGGCCGGCTTGGCCTTGGCGACCGCGTCGGCGAACGCCTTGATGTTGCCGACCAGCTTGTCCGCGTCGAACGAGGCCTTGCCGACGGCGGCATGCACGATGCCGGCCTTCTCGACACGGAACTCGACCGAGCCGCCCTTGGCCGCCTTGACGGCGTTGGTGACGTCCATCGACACCGTGCCGACCTTCGGGTTCGGCATCAGGCCGCGCGGGCCGAGCACCTTGCCGAGGCGGCCGACGAGCGGCATCATGTCCGGCGTCGCAATGCAGCGGTCGAACTCGATCTTGCCGCCGTTGACGATCTCGAACAGATCCTCGGCGCCGACGATGTCGGCCCCGGCCTTCTTCGCTTCCTCGGCCTTGGGGCCGCGGGCGAAGACGGCGACGCGAAGGGTGCGCCCCGAGCCGTTCGGCAGGTTGCAGACGCCGCGGACCATCTGGTCGGCGTGGCGCGGATCGACGCCGAGGTTCATCGAAATCTCGATGGTCTCGTCGAACTTGGCGGTCGCCCGCTCCTTGACCAGCTTCACGGCTTCGTCGATCGCGACGAGCTTGGTGCGGCTGATGCCCTCATAGGCCTTGGTGATGCGCTTGCTCATGGCTGGGTGCTCCTCAAGCGACGATTTCGAGACCCATGGCCCTTGCGGAGCCACGGATCATCGCGACGGCGGCGTCGACCGAGCTGCAGTTCAGGTCGACCATCTTCTTCTCGGCAATCTCGACGAGCTGGGCTTCGCTGATCTTGCCGGCGGGAGCGCCCTTGCCCGGCGTCTTGGAGCCGGAGGCGGGCTTCTTGCCGATCTTGAGGCCGGCGGCCTTCTTCAGGAAGAAGGAGACGGGCGGCTGGCGCATCTCGAAGGTGAAGGAGCGATCCTGGAACGCGGTGATGACCACCGGGATCGGGGTGCCCTTGTCGATCTGCGCGGTCCTTGCGTTGAAGGCCTTGCAGAATTCCATGATGTTGAGGCCGCGCTGGCCCAGCGCGGGGCCGATCGGCGGCGAGGGGTTCGCGGCGCCGGCCGGAACCTGAAGCTTGATGTAGCCGGTGATTTTCTTCGCCATGGCTCATCTCCAATGGGGCCGTCCCCTCCGCTGCCAGGCGGACGGGAGAGGCCGTTCAGATGGTCGCGGTGCGGCATGGTGCCCCGGCGGCGAACCGGCATGCCTCCCGCGATGCGTGCGGCGAAGGCTGGACGCCCTCGCCCATAAAGTCAGAGCTTTTCGACCTGACTGTATTCCAGCTCGACCGGGGTGGCCCGGCCGAAGATCGAGACCGCGACCTTGACCCGGGCGCGGGGGTGGTCGACGTCCTCGACCACGCCGTTGAACGAGGCGAAGGGGCCGTCCGCGACGCGGACCTGCTCGCCGACCTCGAACATGATGGTGGGCTTGGGCCTGTCCACGCCGTCCTGGACCTGGCCCTTGATGCGCTCGGCCTCGGCGTCCGGAATCGGCTGCGGCTTCGACTTGTCGGCGCCCAGAAAGCCGGTGACCTTTGGCGTGTTCTTGATGAGGTGATAGACCTCGTCCGTCAGGTCGCACTTCACCAGCACGTAGCCCGGGAAGAACTTGCGGTCGGTCTCGTACTTGCGGCCCCTGCGGACCTCCATCACCTTCTCGGTGGGCACCATGACTTCGTCGAAGAGCGTGCTGAGGCTACGCTCCTTCGCCTGGGCGAGGATCGAATCGCGCACCTTGTTCTCGAAGTTCGAGTAGGCGTGGACGATGTACCAACGCTTGGCCATGTGTTCTCAAATCCTCAAACGGTCTCAGAGTCCGACGCCGAGCACCAATGCGAGCAGCCAGCGGATCACCGTGTCGGTGAACAGGAAGAACAGGCTCGCCGCGACGATCATCAGCAGCACCATTCCGGTGGTGATCATCGTTTCCTTGCGCGTCGGCCACGTCACCTTGGACGCTTCGTTGCGCACCTGCTGCAGGAACTCGAACGGGTTGCTCTTCGCCATCACTGCGCCGCCCTGGCCGGAGCTCGGGCGGTCCTCGCTAACTTCGGGTTTTCGTCTCCCGAAAACATCGGCGGCGCGGGGAGAGCCGCGCCGTCACAACACTTATCGGAATGCGGCAGAGCGTTTACCCGAATTTCGGCCGGCGTCAATCCATGCCGCCGGCGTGCAGGCGCCCGGGAAAGCGTGGCTGGCAGGGGCTGAGGGATTCGAACTCTCGACCTACGGTTTTGGAGACCGTCGCTCTAACCGACTGAGCTAAGCCCCTGCAGAGCCGTTTGTCCCTATGCCGCGCGTCGCGAAAATGGTCAAGACCGTTGTGCCTGAGGGCGGCAGCCGCGCCGCCCTCGCACGCTCGTCGACGCTTCAGGCCGCGACCGCGTCGGCGCGGCCGGCCTTGCGCAGCGCCATGAACTGCAGCTCCGCGAAGATCGCGACCGCGGCCGCCTGCGCGATGACGAAAGACAGGCCGAGCGTCGTCGGCTGAAGCCAGCCCGTGGCCAGCAGCACGACGCTTTGCACGGCCCAGACCCCATTGCCGACGATGACGAGCCAGATCAGCGCCGTCGCCTGCCGCGGCCGCGACGACAGCCACGCCAGCAGTGCGGCGTAGGCCAGGCAGAACAGCCCGGTTCCGGCGAGAAGCGCGGCGGGCAGCCCGAAAAGCGGCGACAAGGCCTTTGAGGCGGGCGCCAGCAGAAGGCCAATGGCTCCGCTCGCGGCGGCGTCGAGCAGCAGCGCGAAGCGAAGGAAAGGCGTGGTGGGAATGCGCGATGGCATGTGAGTGTCTCCTTGTTGCGATGATCGCGAGGATGGGCGGACCCGGGCCGCGCGTCGATTAAGCCGGAGGTAATTGGATTGCGCGGCGAAACCGGACATGGTCCCCCTATGAACCTGACCGCCACACATCCCAGCCGGCCAGCCGGCGAACTGATCCGCGACTGGCGCCAGCGCCGCCGCCTCTCGCAACTCGCCTGCGCGCTCGAGGCCGAGATCAGCCAGAAGCATCTGAGCTTCATCGAAAGCGGCCGCTCGCAGCCCAGCCGCGACATGGTGCTGCGGCTGGCGGAATCCCTTGGCGTGCCGCTCCGCGACCGCAACGCGATCATGCTGGCGGCAGGCTACGCGCCGGTCTTTCCAGAGCGGGGGCTGGACGATCCGGCGCTCGGCCCGGCGCGCGCCGCCATCGAGATGATTCTCAAGGGGCACGATCCCTTCCCCGCTCTCGCGGTCGACCGCGTCTGGACTCTGGTCAGCGCCAACGCCGCCGCCCAGCGCCTACTTGGCCTGGTGTCCGACGCATCTCTGCTGGCGCCGCCCATCAACGTGCTGATGCTCTCGCTGGCGCCCGGCGGCTTCGCGCCGCATGTCGCGAACCTTGCCGAGTGGCGGGCCCATATCCTGACGCGGCTGCGGCAGCAGATCGGCCTGACGGGCGACGCGGCGCTGGCCGCGCTGCGCGACAGGCTGGAGCGCCTGCCGGGGCCGCCGGCGCCCACCGGGCACGAGGTGGCCGACACACTCGGCGGCATCGCCATTCCGCTGCGCCTCATCACCCCGGCTGGCACGCTGTCGCTGATCTCGACCACGACCGTCTTCGGCACGCC
>JAIXZF010000258.1 GCA_027489835.1 Hyphomicrobiales bacterium | reverse complement strand
GCGGTGCGCGAGACGGGCGCGGATGTGGGGCTCGGCTTCGACGGAGACGGCGACCGCTGCGGCGTGGTGGACAATGAGGGCGAGGAGATCTTCGCCGACAAGATCGGCGTGATGCTGGCGCGCGACCTCGGCCGGCTCAATCCGGGCGCGACCTTCGTGGTGGATGTGAAGTCGACCGGGCTGTTCTCGACCGATCCGGTGCTGAAGGAACTCGGCGTCGTCACCGATTACTGGAAGACCGGCCATTCCTACATCAAGCGCCGCGTGACCGAGCTCAAGGCGCTCGCCGGCTTCGAGAAGTCGGGGCATTTCTTCTTCAACGCCCCGGTGGGCCGCGGCTACGATGACGGCCTGCTCACCGCCATCGCCGTGATCGAGATGCTCGACCGCAATCCCGGCCAGTCGATGGCGGATCTCTACCGCGACGTGCCCAAGACCTGGGGCTCGCCCACCATGTCGGCGAAATGCGCGGACGAGACGAAGTATGGCGTCGTCGACGCGGTGGTGAAGCACATCAGCGCGATGCATGCAGAGGGGCAGGCGATGAGCGGCCAGCCGATCCGCGAGGTCGTGACCGTCAACGGCGTGCGCTGCACGACCGCCGACGGCACCTGGGGTCTTGTTCGGGCCTCGTCCAACAAGCCCGAGATCGTGGTGGTGGTGGAGAGCCCGGTCTCGGAGGCGCGGATGCACGAGATGTTCCGGGCGGTGGACGGGATCCTGCGCGCCCACCCCGAGGTTGGAGCCTACAACCAGACGATCTGACCGGCGCGATGGGCCTGCGAGGCGAATTGTCTAGCCAAGCGGGCATTTCTGGCCTATAGCGCGCGGGTTCCGCCCTCGATGGCGGGCATGCGACCCCGCTGGACGACATCCCGGCCGGGCCGAACGACCAACCCCATCCCGAAAGGAGATTCCGATGTCGATCACGGCTGAGCGCAAGAACGCGCTCGTTAAGGACTACGCCACGAAGCCCGGCGATACGGGCTCCCCCGAAGTGCAGGTCGCCATTCTGACCGAGCGCATCAACAACCTGACCGGCCACTTCAAGAGTCACGTCAAGGACAACCATTCGCGCCGCGGCCTGCTCAAGATGGTGTCGCAGCGCCGCTCGCTCCTCGACTACGTCAAGGGCAAGGACGAGGCCCGCTACAAGACCCTGATCGAGCGCCTCGGCATCCGCCGCTGACCCTTTTCCCGCCCGGGGCCGCGCCGCAAGCGCAGCGCCCGGGCGTTCCGCATCCGGAGCCTGCCCGTTCGGCGGCTCCGTTCCTGCCAGGCCGATGCCGACGGGCGCGCACGGCTCTGGCGCAGACACGAAGCCGCCTTGCGTGAGGGGGCAAGCGTCCATGGACAGGATCGCCGACCGCTGGAGCCCCGCTCCAGCCGTTCGCCGTCTTGCCCATGGGGTTGCCACGCCTGACACGGGGACCGGCTTCGAGCAGCGCCCGCGATGAAAGCTGACGACACGATGTTCGACATCCAGACTGAAGAACTGATCTGGGGCGGCCGCAAGCTGACCCTCGAGACCGGCAAGGTGGCCCGCCAGGCCGACGGCTCGGTCATGGTCACCTATGGCGAGACGGTCCTGCTCGCCACCGTGGTCTCCGCCAAGGAGCCCAAGCCGGGGATCGACTTCTTCCCCCTGACCGTGAACTACCAGGAAAAGGCGTTCGCCGCCGGCCGCATCCCGGGCGGCTACTTCAAGCGCGAGGGCCGTCCCTCCGAGCGCGAGACGCTGATCTCCCGCCTGATCGACCGCCCGATCCGCCCGCTCTTCGCCGAAGGCTACCGGAACGACACCCAGGTGATCGTCACGGTGCTGCAGCATGACCTCGAGAACGACCCCGACGTGCCGGCGATGATCGGCGCCTCCGCCGCCCTCACCCTGTCGGGCGTGCCCTTCATGGGCCCCGTGGGCGCGGCCAAGGTCGGCTACGTCAACGGCCAGCTCAAGCTCAACCCGACGACGGCCGAGATCAAGGAATCCGAGCTCGACCTCACCGTCGCCGGCACCGTCGACGCCGTGCTGATGGTCGAGTCCGAAGCCAAGGAGCTCGGCGAGGACATCATGCTGCAGGCCGTCATGTTCGGCCACAAGCATTTCCAGCCGGTCATTGAGGCCATCATCCGCCTCGCCGAGAAGGCCGCCAAGGAGCCGCGCGACTATTCCGCGCCGGATCATGCCGCCGTCGAGGCCGCCGTGATGAAGGTCGCCGAGGCCGATCTGCGCGCCGCCTATAAGATCACGGCCAAGCAGGAGCGCTACAAGGCGGTCGACGCCGTCAAGGACAAGGTCATGACGACCCTGTTCCCGGAGGGCGGCGAGGCCAGGTTCGACAAGGACCAGGTCAAGGCCGTGTTCAAGGAAGCGCAGGCCAAGGTCGTGCGCTTCAATATCCTCGATGACGGCATCCGCATCGACGGCCGCGACGTGAAGACCGTGCGCAAGATCGTGTCGGAAGTGGGCGTGCTGCCGCGCACCCATGGCTCGGCGCTGTTCACCCGCGGCGAGACGCAGGCGCTGGTCGTGGCCACGCTCGGCACCGGCGACGACGAGCAGTACATCGACGAGCTCGAGGGCACCCGCAAGGAAACCTTCCTGCTGCACTACAACTTCCCGCCCTACTCCGTGGGCGAGACGGGCCGCATGGGCTCGCCCGGCCGCCGCGAGATCGGCCACGGCAAGCTCGCCTGGCGCGCCATCCGGCCGATGCTGCCGGCGCATCACGAGTTCCCCTACACGCTCCGCCTCGTGTCGGAGATCACCGAGTCCAACGGCTCCTCCTCGATGGCCACGGTCTGCGGCTCCTCGCTGGCGCTGATGGATGCGGGCGTTCCGCTGAAGAGCCCGGTGGCGGGCATCGCCATGGGCCTCATCCTCGAGGGCAAGCGCTTCGCGGTGCTGTCGGACATCCTCGGCGACGAGGATCATCTCGGCGACATGGACTTCAAGGTCGCCGGCACCGAGAACGGCATCACCTCGCTGCAGATGGACATCAAGATCGCCGGCATCACCGAGGAGAT